>JASHYQ010000120.1 GCA_030042955.1 Thermoplasmata archaeon | reverse complement strand
CAAGTTTCGATTGAAATCTACCGAGTCATCCTTCCCTGGACCGATCGGGACGTCCTGTCCGAAATCGCCGGCCCAACAGGAATCGCCGTGCTCCCGTTCACCAACATCAGTCCCGACCCGAAGGACGAGTACTTCGCGGACGGCCTCACGGAAGAGTTGATCACCGTGCTCTCCCAGCTGCGAGAGCTTCGCGTGATCTCTCGCACGTCGGTGATGCTGTACAAAGCCACCCCTAAGTCGGCCTCCCAGATTGGGGTAGAGTTGGGCGTGGCCTCGATCCTTGAGGGCAGCGTGCGTAAGGCCGGAAGCCGACTAAGGGTTACCGCTCAGTTGATTGACGCACGTTCCGACCGACACCTCTGGGCCAAGACGTACGACCGGGAACTCGACGACGTGTTCTCGGTCCAGGCAGAACTCGCCCTCCAGGTGGCGGAGGCCCTGAAAATCGAGCTCCGCGGTTCCGAGGCAGCGCGTATCGAATCCCGACCACGAGTCCTACCGGATTCCTACCTCGCCTATCTGAAGGGGCGGACCCTGCTGCACCGTGACACCTCCAGGGCTACCCTCGACGCGGCGAGGGAGCGGTTCGAGACTGCCATCTCCCGGGACCCCAGGAATGCTGCCGCGTACTCCGGCTTGGCCGACACGATAATCCGGCTGGGATGGTGGCACCGCGACGTTCCCCCAGAGGAATCGGACAGAACCGCCCGCCGTCTGGTAGACCGGGCGATCGAGCTGGACCCAAATCTGGCGGAAGCCCACGCGTCCTTAGGGGCGGTGCTCTGGCGAGAGGACGTCGCCGTAGCGAAGAAGGAGGTCGAACTCGCCCTCTCGCTGAATCCGAGTTATTCAGCGGCACATAACACGCTCGGAAACATGCTACAGGATCTAAACCAGCCCGAGGAGGCTCTCGTAGAGCTCGCTCTCGCAGAGGAAGCCGACCCCTACTGGAGCCTGAACCTCTTTCACATGGCCAACCTGCTCTTGTGGCTCGGTAGGTTCGACGAGGCTCTCGTCAAGATCCAGAGAGCGGGGACGCTGATCCCAGACGAGAGCAGCGCCCGCGCCGCCTATCACGGTCAGCTCGCGGAGTACTATCTTGCTCGGTCGGACCTTCCGCAGGTCCTCAAGGAGGTTCAACGGGCTGAGGAGGCAGACAGCGACCCTCGGGACAGCCAACTGAGGCGTGCCATGTACTGTGCTTGCGCTGGGGATGGAGAGCAGTCGAGGGCCATTCTTCGGAACGACGAGACTCTACCGGACCGCCCGCCCTCGGCGCAGTTCATCGCCCGGATCTACGCCGCGCTCGGCGACCTCGACAACTGTTTTCGCTGGTTGGCTAGGGCGGAAGAGACATCCAATCTCTCGTTGCAACGATGGCGGCTCGACCCGCGTCTCGGTCATGTTCGCAAGGATCCGCGGTTCGTCGAGCTGCTGAGGAAAAGGAAGCTAGCGTAAGGGCACCAGCAGGCTGGACTCGATGCTCGCGAAGCTGAAGATTCCGACTACGTGAGATCGGCCAAGCGCACCGAAGGAAGACGCTGGCGAAGTTGACGGGGTCAAGCCCCGCAAGGTGAGTCACCTGACCGAAATGGGTCGCGCATCGCCTAAACGGCTCCCGACATCGAGAAGGCCCGGAATCGAGAGGGTTCCCGCAGGTCGGGTCTCCGTTGACATAGCCCCCCTTGCGCAATTTTCATTGCCCAGCTCGATTTCCCTGCACCCCCGGGGAGAGGAGGTTGCCTGCATGCCGAAACGTTGGCCCGGTCCCCGCTACGAAGTGCGAGCGACGTTCCGTGCGCCTTTGGACTTCGTCTATCGATGGTGCACAGACTACACGCCGAAGGATGCGCGGTACGAGCGGGATGAATACGACCGCCGAATCCTTCGCAGGTCTCTTCGGGAGGTGATCTACGAGGATCTCTCCAGCAGCAAGGAAGGCTGGGTTTGGTCCCGGCACGTGGTTCGCCTCCTCCCGCCCAACCGTTGGCACTCTGACTCAGTAGGGAGTCACCGGGCCGTCTCGTTGGACTATCGACTCTCACGACTTCCTGGGAACCGTACTCGACTGACCCTAAAGGCGCGCCGTCGACCGTACGGAATCGGCACGAAGAATCCTCCGAAAACTCAGTGGGAACGATACGTCGCGAAGAGTTGGAAGAACTTCGGCCAGGCCCTGGAACGGGAGTACAAGAGGGTGGGTTCGAAGCGCGGGCGGAGCTAAGGGCAACCGAACGGACCCGCCGGCTCGGAGCACCCATCGTCCACTGGACTCCACCGCAAGTCGGTTCGAACCCGCTGGTCGGAGAGATGGGCGTGGACCCCGTCGTCCTAGAAGGCACCCCTTCCAACCCGAACCAACCCCTCTCCCCGAAGGTTGGTGTTTCGCGACCCGCTCGACCTCGATTGCGCGGAGCCACTAGCGGATCGCAACCGCTCCCGTCGCAATGGTCCAGGATCGATTCCGCTTGCGACTCAGCCGTTCCACTTCCTGAGCCAAGCGAACGACTTGGGGACGCTTCCACAGCTGCCGCAAGGTTTTCCGCATCGCCGACGGACCCGAGTAGAAGGCGAGCTCGAGCCAGAGGTCCTCGTCAGGCCTCACCTCGACGACGCTCCGGAGGTTCTGAGGAATGGTGCGTCGGCGAGGCTTCCCTTCGAGCAGGAAGAGCCACGGACCTACGCCGTTCCGCCTTCGGGTGGGGGGTCGAACCACGCGGTAAAGGTCGCGACTCCGGTGGAGGAGCTCGCTCCGCTTTGATCGGGGGACGACAAAGAGTTCGACATGCACCGTGGAGGGCAGGTCGTGACTACGCTTCAGGGCCATGGGAGGAGATTGAGGATCCTACATAGAATCTTGGCGACGCCGTTGAATCCGGTCGGGCTCATCCGTAGGTCGGCACCTCTTCCGATAACATCCCACCCCTTGCGAGCGCAAAGTGCCCGTTGTGCGTCACCCGACATTGGCACCGAGCATTAATCACCCTAGACTCGATGTCAGGTCATGGCCGCTACTCGGCGGCTCGCCGCCATCGTATTCACCGACATCGCCGGCTACACCTCGCTCGCTCAGTCCGACGAAGCCGGGGCGCTGCGGCTTCTGCAGGAACAGGAGAGGCTGATTCGACCGCTGCTCGAAATCCACCGAGGCCGCAAGGTCAAGTCGATGGGCGACGGTCTCCTCATCGAGTTTCACAATGCGTTGGACGCCGTCGAGTGCGCGGTGGACCTCCAACGCCAAGTGCACGAGCGTAACACCCGGGAAGAAGAACGACCGCTTCGGCTACGGGTGGGAATTCACCTCGGGGACGTCCAACGAAAGGGGAGCGACATCCTTGGGGACGCGGTCAACATCGCTTCGCGGGTGGAGCCCCTGGCCGACCCGGGGGGTGTTTGCCTCTCCGAACCGGTTTACGTCCAGGTCCACAACAAGGTTCCCTACCAGCTGGAAAAGCTCGGTTCGAAGAACCTCAAGGGGGTGCAAGAGCCGATGGATGTCTACCGGGTTGTACTCCCATGGGCCGGCAGTGAATCGGTCGTGAAACCCCCTCAACTTCCCCGTCTCGCAGTCCTTCCCCTTGCGAACATCAGCCCGGACCCGAAGGACGAGTACTTCGCGGACGGGCTCACGGAAGAGTTAATCACGGTCCTCTCGCAGATCAAAGGCCTTCGAGTCATCTCCCGGACCTCGGTGAACCAATACAAGGGGACCACAAAGCCGGTCGCCCGGATCGGTTCCGAACTCGGGGCCGATTCGGTACTCGAGGGTAGCGTACGGAAAGCAGGGGATCAGCTGAGAATCGCGGTCCAACTGATTGACACGGGGACGGACGAACACCGATGGGCGCAAACGTACGACCGCAAGCTCGAGAACGTCTTCGCGATCCAAGCGGAGGTGGCGGAGCGGACCGCGGGCGCGCTGAAGGTCGAACTTCTGAAACCTGAGCGGGAGGCGATTCAAGAGAAGCCGACGTCGAACCTCACCGCGTACGAGTTCTATCTCAGGGGAATCCAAGCAGCTCAACAGTACCTGGGCGGTGGGTCCATGGGCGTTGGGAAGGAGATCGATCGCGAGGCCGCTAAGAACTTCGAAGCGGCCATTCGCGAAGATCCCGAGTTCTCGGCGGCCTATTCGCACCTGTCGAATCACCTGATTGCCGCCGGCGGGGATACTCGTCCCGCGAGGCCTGCCTTTGCTCGCGCCCGAAAGCTCTTGGTCCAGGCGCTGGAGTTGAACCCGAACTCGTCTGACGCGCATACGGCCCGGGGCAGCCTCGCGTTTCAGGCGGACCTTGACTGGGCTCGTGCGGAGGCGGAATTCCAGCAGGCCATCGCCCTGAACCCGAGCAGCTCGACCGCTCGTGTATGGTACGCTCACCTTCTGTCGGTTCTCCAAAGATTCCGGGAGAAACAGAAACTACTTCTCGCGGCAATCGAGCTAGATCCCCTTTGGTTTTACCCCAGAATGCTCCTAGTTTGGAGTTACAGTGAGTTGGCCGATTACGACCAAGCGATCGCTTTGGGCGAGAAGTTGATGAAGGATTTCAGCGACCGTCCAATGGCTCGTAGTACGCTGGCGTGGACCTATGCGATCGCTGGCCGAAGTGACGACGCGGTCAAGCTCGTGAAGCCGTGGGCTGGTTCTTCGAACTTGATCTTTCGGCTCACACGAGGGCAACTCCTCGCATTCCTTGGCAATCCCCAGGAATTGCGAGCATGGTTAGCTGAAAGGGAGCCGGCTCCAAGGACCAAGGTCCCGAACAGTACAGTGATTGCTTCGGCGTATGCCTTCTGCGGAGAGAAGGAAAGAGCGCTTACACTGCTAGAGCGGGATTGCAGGAGCGGCGACAAGCTCCTCTGGAACCACTACGAAGAGCACGGCTTCGACCCAATCCGAGACGACCCGCGGTTCCTAGCCCTGCTTCGGTCCATGAATCTTCCAACGACATTGTCTCGCCCACTTTGGTCAGGTGGGGGCCCTCCTTCAACCAGTACCGCCCGGACCAAGAGTCGCCCTCCGAGCCATCAGGTTCCCCCTCGTTGAGAGCGTTGAACCCGTATCGTCAAGGTTTTGGCTCAGAGCCGGGCTACGAGCAAACCACCCCTTTCGAACCCCGAGACGTCGAGGCCGAAGCGATTCGAACCAGAGTGGCAAGCCCTCCCGCGACTGACTTCCAGCGAATCGATCCCACCGTCGCTTGGGACGCGATAGGGCGCCGCATGAACTCCCACCCCGGTGGGAACAACCCCCCCCGTTCCAAAGGGTCGGTCACCTGACGGCGCACCCGCCCGGGACCAAGGCGCCTCTCAAGGCGACAGTAACGGCGCGGACCGAGGGCTAATCTGTCCTGATTTGATGTCGCATCGTGGCCGCGAAACGACGGCTGGCCGTCATCATGTTCACGGACATGGTCGGCTATTCGGCCTCAACTCAGATTGATGAGTCGGGTACGCTAGCGCGTTTGCGAGAACAGGAAGATTTGGTTCGTCCCCTTCTTGCGGAGTACGGGGGACGCGAGATCAAGTCGACTGGTGACGGGTTCTTGGTCGAATTCGACAGTGCGCTCAGGGCCGCCCAGTGCGCAATCGAGATTCAGCGTCGCATGCACGAGCGCAACTCCCAAACGAACGTCGTGCCCGTGCAACTGAGAATCGGCATTCATCTCGGGGACGTGGAGCAGCACGGCCATGACATCTTCGGGGACGCGGTCAATATCGCCGCTCGGGTGGAGCCCTTGGCCGACCCGGGAGGAGTCTGTCTCTCGGGACAGGTTTTCGACCAGGTCCGCAACAAGATACCGAACGCGCTAGAAAAGCTGCCTCCCAAGAACCTCAAGAACTTGCGGTTCCCGATCGACGTTTATCGAGTCGCCTTGCCGTGGCTCACTCCGGAACCTGAGTCCCCGACTTTCGGTCCGATCCGGCTCGCGGTGTTGCCGTTCGTCAACATGAGCCCGGACCCCGCCGACGAGTACTTTGCCGATGGCCTCACGGAGGAGCTAATCACGATCCTCTCTCAGCTTCAGGAGATTCGGGTGATCGCCCGCACGTCGGTATTCCCGTACAAGGCTACCTCGAAGTCCGTCTCTCAAATCGGGTCCGAGCTCGGGGTCACCTCGATCCTGGAGGGAAGCGTCCGGAAGGCGCGCGACCAGATCCGCATCACGGTCCAGTTGATCGACGTGGGCACCCAGGAACACGCCTGGGCGAGCACCTACGACCGAAAGCTCGAAGACGTTTTCGCGGTCCAAACCGAGGTCGCCAAGCGCATTGCTAGGGTTCTAAAGATCAAGATGAAGAAGGGCGAGGAGACCCGACTCGAAAAACGACCGGCCGTGCGCCCCGATTCCTACCTCGCGTATCTGAAAGGCCGCTCCCTTTTGCTCGCCTCGTGGTCCAAGGAGAACTTCCAAGCTGCAAAGAAGCAGTTCGAGCTCGCGATTTCGATTGACCCGACGAATGCGAGGGCCTACTCGGGCCTGGCGGACGTAACGAGCTATCTCGGTTGGGGTTGGCGCGTAACCACTCGAGAGGGGTGGGACCAGGAGAGGAGGGCGTACGCCGCCCGCGCCATAGAACTCGAACCGGGGCTGGCGGAGGCTCACTGTTCGCTTGCCGCCATCGTGTGGGATGCCTTCGAGTACGTCAGAGCGGAGAAGGAAATCCAGCTTGCCTTATCGATCATTCCGGGCTACTCCTTTGCGCATCACATCTACGCAGCCATTCTCGAGGATGAAGGTCGAGCCAACGAAGCCCTCCGAGAGCACGCGCTCGCGGAGGAGTGCGACCCGCATTCGCTCGTCAACGCCATCTCATACTGTACGACCTTGCTCATGCTACGAAGACTGGACGAAGCCAAAGTCAAGATTGAACGACAAAAGGAACTGGGCGGGGATCCCCAATACTACCACTGGGGGCTCGCCTTCTACTATCTCTGTAGGTCTGACTTGCCGCGAGCCCTTCAGGAGCTCAGTCGGTCCGAGGAGCTAGCGTCACAACATCATCTTACTTGGATTGCCCTTCTCTACGCGGCGGCTGGGGAGAAGGAGAAGGCCGTGAAAATCCTCGAAAGTCCGGCGGGCAAGGAGGGCAAGATCGGTAAGGATGCGGACGTCGCGATGGTCCATGCCTTACTGGGTAACCTCGATGAATGCTTCCGGCTCATGGAGAAAGCGCTGGAGGAGCACCAGGTCCCGCTTCAGGTTTGGCGGCTCGAGCCAATGCTCGAGCCCGCGCGGCAGGATCCACGATTCACTCAGATCCTGAAGCGGATGAACCTCGCCTGACGGACTTCAACAGTAGCAGATCACCGGTAGCATTGACGAGCGGCCGGCTATACGATCCAGAAATAGACCCGTTTTGGGCCTTACCCGCGTCACCGAGAAGATCAGGTTCCAAAGTAGTGGTGCCCTCCCATCGTTCACGTCGAGACGGTGCAAGCCCGCTTTCAGACAACTGGGGCTCGGATCGGTCCCGACCGAAACCGCAAATTCCGACAGGCGAACGCCCCCAAGTCTTTAAAATATGACATGTAATACAAGTAACAGATGACCCCAAGGGTCTTCTACAGTCGACATGCAGTTGAGCGGATGGTCCTTCGAGGGATTACTCGGAATGAAATCGAAGCGGCCATTCGGTCGGGTTCGAAATCGAGGCAGGGTAATCGAGTCGTCGCAGCTTATCGCTACTTCGAAGTCGTCTATGTCGTGCAGAAGGGCAGAGTCCTGGTCATTACGGTGAAGCCAAGGTGGTAACATGGCAGAGCAGTGCCCTGTGTGTGGCAAAGGAACCCTCAGGCCCAAGCGTGTCCGCGAGGAGATGTTTGGAATCGAGCTTGGGACGTACGCTGCGGAAGTCTGCAATGAATGCGGGGAGGTCTTCTTCACCTCTGAAAGTGTCTCCGCGATCGAAGACCGGGCCAAGGAGCTAGGTCTCTGGGGCCTGGCTTCGAAGGTGAAAGTGGCCCGTTCTGGCAACTCGCTCGTGGTTCGGATTCCATCCCCCCTTGCTCGCTACCTGAAGCTCCGGAACGGTCAAGAGGTCCTTGTCGCACCGGAACAAAAACACAAGCTCGTCCTCGAGCTCGGTTAGGTCCGCGGACTTCCGGCAGATGCAAGTCCCTTTGCGTGTCTAGACTTGCGCGTGTCCCTCCGAGGAAACTTGTCTCCCGGGGCGTTTTAGGGCCACTTCTCTGACGTGCGACCCGACGCGATGGACTAAGGTCCTTGGCAACCGGTCGAGGGAGAAGACGGGTAATAGTCCGAAAAGTGGACGGTGTTATTGCTCGCGTAAAGACTGGTATCGACCTCCACTTCGTCGACCCCGGAGCAAGTCCAGTAGTCAATGTCCCAGAACGGGACGTAGGCGCCATGGGGGCCGAACGGGGCCATGTAGAGCGTGCTGGTGGCATTGGAGGTCGGGTGCGCCGCCAAGTAGGCGGAGGCGTTGGAGGTTCCCGTAGCGGCGTTCGCCGCCGCGACGCTGTCGTAGGCTTGGTTCGGGAGGGCGGTGGAGCTAGGGGTAGGGACGCACCCCAGCGCGGTCTCTTCCCCGATTTCCGAGACGGCGCCGTTCTGGACGAAGAGGATCAGCTCCGCCGTCGTCCCGCCCGCCGATAGGAAGACCATGATCCAATCTTCCGCAAGACCGTTCGAGTAGTCGCCGCTGTACGCGGGGTCGGATACTGAGGTTACGGTCGAGCCCTGCAGCGGGCAGGAAGCATTGTTTCTGAAGTTGCTCACCGGGAGGGTTAGCCCCCTGGTGGTGTCTGTCCCCCAGGTCGTAAACAAGGACCACGGTCCGCCGGCAACACCGCCGGCGTACCCTTCGCCCAAGGGGGCAGCAGCTTGCTCACTCATCGTGAGGCTCGACTGGGATCCGGTGCTCCGCAACCCCGGAATGATCCCCGCGATGAGCAGGACGAGGACAACAACGACCGCCACGACGACGACCACGATCGCCCCCAGGGTTCCCTGGGAGGGTCCCTTTCGGGGACGCCTCGACGTGGTCCCCTCGCTCGCACCGCCCGAGGGAGAGGAACTCTCGGGGACGACCACGCTGGGAGCCGCCACTACCGATCCCCCGATGAGGGGGAGATTCTACAGGACTACTTCCGCCTTAGGTCCGCGGGGTGAGCCGATGGATTCGTCAAACCGTTCACTCTGGTCGTGGGCAGAGAGCACCCGAGTTCGCGCCCACGGATCAGGCTTGGACTAGCGGGCGAAGCGCTTGAAGAAACTTTCCGGTTTCCACGAGGGTCGCTCCTTTGCATTGGCGATCCGCAATACGAGCTGACCCATGAGCGCGTTGAACCGGGCGGCCGCTACGAAATCCACCGGCTGTTTTCCGTCGTCCGCGGGACTGTGGTAGCGGTCCGCGATCCAGTTGTGGACCATCTCCTCCTCGGCCGAACCTCGATCGTACCCAATTCCGGGGAACAGGGCTGGTACTCCCCGCTTGATGAAGTTGTACTGGTCGCTGCGGATGAAGAGTACTCGGTTGGGCTCGTACGCGGAGTCGACACGAACCCCTGCCTCTGCGGCGACCGCACGAATGTCGTCCCCCAAGGTAGACTCCTCCACGCCCATTACTTCCAATGCGCGGAGCGGGAACAGGGACCACAGGCCATCGATGTTGATGTTGGCAATCAGAGGTCCGGATACTGTGGGATGGGCAGCAAAAAACTCTGACCCGAGGAGGAACTTCTCTTCACCCGTTACGGCGAGGAACAGGATGGAGCGCCGAGGGTGCGCACCGCTGTCATGGAAGGCCCGCGCGATCTCGAGGATCGAGGCGACGCCGGAGGCGTTGTCGATCGCTCCGTGATAGACGGAGTCTCCATTGATTGGCGCGCCGATGCCCAGGTGATCCAAGTGGGCGCTGACAACGACGTGCTCATTCTTGACACTAGAATCGCTCCCGGGGAGCAAGCCCACGACGTTGTGGCACTGCGCCGACGTCCGTGCAAACCTAGTCCGAGACCGTACTCGGACCGCGAGCGGGAAGCGCGGCAGGGGGCCGCCCCTAGTCACCGAATCCAACACTTCCTTCCAAGAGTGCCCGCTGCCGACGAACAGCTGATTCGCCGCCTCAGGAGGGAACGCAATGCTCATCGGCAAGGGGTGATAGCCGTCGGGGCCGGGGTCGCTGAGCTCCATCCTGGCCATTTGAAGGCCATTGACCAGTCGGGGCCAAGGTAGGTCAGGTGTCGTCGGGTCCACAATGTAGATCGCCCCGACAACCCCAGCGGCGCGTAGTGCTTTGGAGCGCTCCTCGGGAGACTGGAAATGTGCCTTCAAGGAACCCGCCATGTCGGAGGGGCCGCCGCGGACGAGTACCACGATCTTGCCTCGGAGATCGAGGCCCGCTAGGTCGTCGTAGTGGAGTTCGGGGACGGATAGACCGTACCCCACGAACACGGCGTCGGCCTCGAGTCGTTCGACCGTCGCAGAACTCACGACTGGGCACGCGTCCTTCCCCAACGGGACGCTGTGTGGCTCAGTCCCCCGGATTAGCTCCAACGAGCTCCCGCTCAAGTCGAGCCGAGTTACCCGGAAACTCATTGGCTGCAGGTAGCCACTAACACCGGCAGGCTGAAGGCCCAAGGCGCGAAACTGCTGACTCACGTACTCGGCCGCACGGGTGTAACCCGGGCTGCCCGTTTCGCGCCCTTCCATTCGGTCGTCAGCGAGCAGCTGCACATGCGACCACCATCGCTGGCCCAATGTGGTCGGGTCGGGGTCCGTCGAGAGGTTACCGTTGGTCGCAACCATCCCCGCGAGCCACGGGAGAGTCCCGCTCTTACGAACCATAGTCATCCGACCCGCGAGTCGTCGATGTTTAATGAGCTACGACCTTGCGGTAGTAACCGAAGTCCCGCCCGGAACCGCCGTTGCCGCTGGACCCGCCCGCATCCTTTCCGTCAAGCAGTATTGACTCGCACCCACGTCGGCTTGAAGGGAGTCCTCGGCGTCCCACTACACCTGATCTTACCTTAGTAGCCTCGGGTGCAAGCCTTGTTGCATCGATTTCGGGCGTAAGCCCACTGCAAGATAGGTTGCGGAGCCGCGCTAAGGCCGGACAATCGTTCGAGATCCGCGTACCCGTAATATCGACCGTTCCATGCCCGGAGTGGGAGCCGAGCGATGCCGAGGAAAGTCCTGGTCACGATGTACATGACTTTGGATGGATTTGCAGCGCTTGCCGACGGTCCGGACGACCCAGAAGCGGATCGTCAGTTTTGGGAGGCGATGTGGACCGGGCCGATGCAGGACGTCGACACGCTCTTGCTCGGGAGAAAGACCTACGAGGCTTGGGCGGGGTTCTGGCCTGGTCAAGTCGATTCCGAAAACGAACATTGGCGGGCCTTCGCTCGGTTCTCCACCAGAGTGGAGAAGGTCGTGTTCTCCCATACGCTCCAGTCGGCCACGTGGGCCAACTCCCGGATCGTCCGGGGCTCTGTCGCGGACGAAATCTCCCGACTGAGATCCCTCCCCGGCAAGAACATGATCGTCGCGGGCGGAGTCCGACTCGTTCAGTCAGTGCTCGCCCAAGATCTCGCGGATGAGCTTTGCCTGACGGTGTCCCCGAGCCTCATCGGACGAGGTCTCCCGCTGTTCCACATGGAGCCCACTCTGGACCACCACGACGACGTCGTCCCTCTCGGAGCTCCCGGTCGACACGACTTCCGGTTGCTGGAGGCGCGAGCGTTTCGCTCAGGCGCTGTCTTCTTGCACTACGCCACGTCCGAGCTGGGCAAATCGAGAGATTAGCCAACTCGGAGCTGCAATACCCGTTTCACCCAGCCAGCTCGGAAACCACGGGCAATCTACGCAGGGCCGGTTAGGCGATCTTTACCCTGATCCAGAAACGATCCTAGTCATGCCAGTGCGCTCGTGAGTCCATCAACCTCGAGCCCGATGCTCCCGCTTATCGTAGGCCGCGCACAACCTTGACCACAACTTCTGGCTCTTGTCGACCCTGTTCTGAAACTGGCGGTGGCAACGCGGGCAAGTGTACTGGAGGGACGCGAATCGACCTTGGCTCATCTTAGGGCTCTGAGCGGTGTGAGAGGGACAGAGATTCAAACAGTCAGCACGCCTTCTCGGGCATCGAGCTCGGGGCGGGTGACATCCACGATGAGCCTCACAAGCCCCTGGACGAGGCTCAAACCAAAGCCGTTGGGGGTCTGTTTGGATGATTACGGACAGAACGGTCTGGGGGGGGTTGCCTCATTTACCTCCCGAGGGCGAAGGTAAGTTTTTAAGTGGCTCAAGAATCTTACTTTCATCGATGGTAAATCGACGGAGTGCTGCACGCTGTTACCGCTGCGGGTACTATTGGTATCCTCGAAGAGCTCGGGTTCGCATCTGTGCTCGATGCAAATCGCCATTCTTCGCCACCCCTCGATTGAGGATACCGACGTACGGGTCGGGACTCGGAGTCGAGCAAATCATCGGAGACAGAAGGCCCAAGCTGCTGCGCTTGGTCGAACGATTCGGTGCTCGAGAGGCGAGGGTGTTCGGATCGGTGGCCCGCCGCGAAGCCACACTTGCGAGCGACGTTGACATTTTGGTCACGTCGAGTGGACGTCGCTACGACCCGATCTCACTGACGATTGAACTGGAGAAACTGCTTGGACGACGCGTCGATGTGGTCTCTGAGAGTTCGCTCCATTGGTTCATTCAGCCGCAGGTAATCGCTGAGGCGGTCCCTTTGTGAACGTTGGCAGAGTGCGAGATCGTCTCTCGCTCTCGATTGAGCACTTCCAAGAGGCAGTCCGCTACTCTCAGCGAGGTCGTGCCACCTTCTTTGAGGAGGAGAATCCCGATACACTGCGCCTCGTTGAGGGAGAGCTGAGGAAAGCCTTCGAGTCGTTGAATCGACAGGGTGACTCGTTCTTCAACCTGAATCCGAAACTTGACAGAACCCGAATCGGCCGGATACGTCAGCTGCTCACCCACGATTACGCGGACCTGGACCCCGACGTAATCTGGCGCCTAGTCACCGAAGATGCCCCTCGTCTCCTGCGTCAACTTACCCGAGCCAAAGTTCCCAAGTGACCGCGACCCTCGCGTTAGCAGACTTACCCTTCCAGTGGTTACGGGGGAGTGGTGCACTTACGCCAGGCGGCCCTGGGTGCGATACTTGCTACACCCCGGCCCTCGGATTGTCATCCATTTGGGTCATGAACAGCCCCGACGACTGCTGGCTCAACGATTATCAGGCTCCGAACCATTCGAACCCTGGTACGTGCCATGCCCGAGCAAGGCCGACGAGTCTTCGCAACGCAAACGGGAAGACTCTCCAAGGTCGTCGACGCTCCCCTCCGCTACGTATACGACTGGTGCACCGACTTCCGGCCCGATGACGCAAAGCTCGCGAGGTCCGAGCAGAGGCATCGAGTCGTGAGAGTGAGTCCCCAGCGGCTGGTTCGCGTCAAGGTCGCCAGCAAGGGAGCTAAGAATCCTGTGATGAACGTCGAAGTTGTTCGACTTCGCCCGCCGAATGCTTGGCACAAGGATACGATCGGTGAGGAGGATCTCGACTCGATGGACTACAAACTCACCGCGCTGGGTCCGAGCAAGACCCGAGTCAGCCTGGTGATGGTTGAGCGGTGGATGGTTCCAAAGTTCCCCAAGAGGGCCGACTGGCTTCGTTCCTCGAACAACTATTGGGATAAGCTTGTGCTGGCCATCGAAGAGCGGTACCGGAGCGGAATGCCGGCCAAGGGCTAGGTTACTCGCTTCCCTACCCTCCCTCAAGGCCGCCCTGCTGAACTTCTACGTAAACGAAGGGCGTTGCAAGCCCCCTTACACCGACTGTTTCGCGACCTCAGCGGGGGCTTATGAGTCCGGGTACCGCTTGCGCCGCATGGACCTTCAGTATTCGCCGAAACTAGCCCCGTACCTGCTCGTCCGCGACGCCGCGGGTTTGGCCCAGTTCATTCAACGCGGCATAGGAGGGAAGCCCGGATACCAGGAGCTCACCAAGGACGGCAAGGTCAACCACGCGGAGGTTCGTATCGAGGATTCTTTGGTCATGGTCGCCGAGGCCCCCAGTGACGCCCGGCCATTTCCGGCGATGCTCCACCTGTACGTGGAAGATGCCGACTCAGCGTACCAGCAGGCCCTCAAAGCCGGAGCCACCAGTATCCGTGCTCCGATCGACGCACCCGATGGTCGCAGGGGCGGCGTGCTCGACGCTTGGGGAAACCAGTGGTGGTTCACCCGTCGAGCGAAGTAACCCAACCGCTTCGGGTCCAGGGGTTTGGACCGACTGCAACGCCTCCTTCGGGTTTACCCCCGGACGACCGGTTGGGGCAGGAACTCAGGCGAAGACGCCCTTCGGGCGAAGGAAACGCACGACGTAGCCGTCAGGGTCGTTGATCATGAATGCCGTGCCGTAGAGACGCTCCGAGAGCGGGGAGTCGATCGGCACTTTCGCCTTCTTGACCAGTTTGTAGATCTCCTCGACCGCATCCAGCTCCACGGTGATCATAACTCCCGCCCCGAGGGGAGTGCCGACCCAGTCGGCATAGTCCTTCGACATCGTCCGCGGATCCTTCGGGATCCTCCCCAGCGCGATGACGGCGTCCCCGATCCCGACGCCGGCGTAGTCCAGGTGGTCATCGTCTCCCTTCGTTTCCCACCGGGTGTCGAAACCGAGCGATTTGTAGAATCGCACCGAGCGGTCGACGTCCTTGACGTTCAGCATGACGCTCATCTCGGCCTTCATCGGACCTGCCCCATTCGCTCGGATGCTCCTCCGCTATAATTGGTCGATGCGAACTTTCGGAATCCACAGCCTCGGTCGCCGCGGTGAGGGGCAGGTCCCCCTTGCATGTCGAAACCCGGACTGAAGCGATGCTCGGGGGCCTTGTCTCAGGAGTGGATCGGGCTCGCGGGCAAGCGCGCTCGCGACCGAAGGATCGCGGGCATCGTTTGAAGATTCCGGGACGGCCCCCCTCCAGAACCGGAGGGCCGTCGCGCCCTATCCTTCCTCGCGGATGGGAAGGATGGGCGATGCACCGGCCGCACTCGCACGGCGGCCGATCACTTCTCGGGCGAAGATCGCGACGAGGCCCACCAGGACGAAGGCGACTCCGGCCAGGTAAAAGCAGTACTGGAACGCCGCCTGGGTAGGGAGCAGGAGGGCGTGTCCGCCGGAGGATTGGATGGTCACGTAGGTGGTCAAGATGGCGCCCGCGACGGGGGCCCCGAGACTTTGTCCGATGTACCGGAACGAAGTGTTCAGGGAGGTACCTAGCCCCATCTCTCGCTTGTCCAGGGAGAGCACCAGGAGATTCTGTAGGGCGACCGACGCGAGTCCGCCGCCGACCGCGTAGACGGCCAGGAACGCTCCTACCTCGAGCGGGCTCGTCGCGACCGACAGGAGCAGGTACGCCGCCACGCCAAACAGTCCACCGAGGTAGAGGAACGGTTTCACTCCGTAGCGAGGGATGATGGTCCCGACCGCGAGGGCGACCGGAAGCAGCACGACGACCAGGGGGATCAACGTCAGTCCCGTCTGAATCAGACTCAGCCCGTATCCGGCTGGGTGGGGCAGTTCCATCAGGTAGGTCACCGCCTGGAACGCGATGTAGCCCGCGAGGCCGTAGATGAGCGTGATGATGTTCGCGAGCAAGATGTTGCGCTGCTTCAGGAGCCTCAGATTGAAAATCGGTTCCTTCTGACGGTTCTCGTACAGCGCGAGGGGAACGGTCGCGAGCAGACCTCCGATGAGCAGCGCGAGGGTCGCCCCCGAGAGCCAGCCCCAGGTCGCCCCTTCCGAGATACCGAGCACGATCGCGGTCAGGCAGGCTCCGAGCCCGCCGGCCCCGACGTAGTCGAGCCGAGTCCCGGGCTTGAGGTTCGGTGACTCGCGGACGACGAAGTACGTGAGCACCGCCAGGATCAGGATGCAGGGGAGGGCCAGGTGGTAGTTCCCCTGCCAGCCGAAGGCCGAAGTGACGAGCGATCCTCCGAGGATTCCCACCGCCCCACCGGCGACCTGGACCGCGCTCAGCAGCCCCTGGGCCCGCGGGACGAGGGGCCGGGGGAACTCCTCCCGGGCGAGGCTGAACGCGAGCGGAAAGACGCCCAGCCCCACACCCTGGAAGAACCGCGAGACCAGCACCAGCTCGAAGGTCGGAGCGAACGAGGTGGTGGTCGCGACCGCGAGGTAGGTGCCGAGGACGTAGAGGAGCACCCGGCGCTTCCCGTAGATGTCGCCGAGCTTGCCGACGATCGGCATCACGGCCACGCCGAAGACGGTGTAGAGCGAGATCAGCAGGCTCGTCTCGGCGATGCTGACGTGATACTCGACCGCGATGGTCGGTAGCGCGGGAAGGAGCATGACGTCGATGTAGACGATCAACGCCCCGAGACAGGCAAGGAGGACCAGCGTTCGGTTCGCATAGCTGCGGTCGAAGGACCGGCTCCCGAGGGAGGTGGACGGCAGCGCCGCCGACGAATCCGGGCCCTGCTCGCTCGTCATCGGCTCCTCCAGCCGTACTACCCAACCGGTCGGAATTCCGATTCTGCCTCATGGGCTAGGCTTTTGGGGCCGCTCCGATAGACCTGGGAACCCGAAGCGGACCGATGCGAACGATCGAGATCGAGCTCTACGGTCCCGAGCTCATCGAGCGCATCGAGCGCAGCGCCGTCTTCCGCCAGCTACGGGTGTTCGAAGTGCTGCGGGTGCTGCG
>JASHYQ010000119.1 GCA_030042955.1 Thermoplasmata archaeon | reverse complement strand
CGCGTGTTCGAGATTCGCTCGCACCCTTGCTGCGCATCGCTTCGTACAAGGGGGCCAACCGTCTGGGGGCGCGGGTGGATGCCTCGAGGTTCATACGGCGACTTCCACCATCGGTCCGGAGCTTTGCGTCACCGCGAATGCTGCGGGAATGGGTCGTGGCCCAGACGAGTCCGAATGGCATGTTCTTGGAATTCGGAGTGGCCGGGGCGAATTCGACGAACGAGCTGGCCCGGCGGCTGAGGGAACTCGGGGTACGGTCCCACCTCTTCGGCTTCGATTCGTTTCGCGGTTTGCCGGAGGACTGGCGACCGGGGGTCGGTGCGGGAGCCTTTCGTCAGGACAACCTGCCGGTGGTCGACGACAACGTGACTCTCGTCGTCGGCCAATTCGAGCACGCGCTCCCTGAGTTTCTCCGGGACCATCCGTCGACAGTTTCGTTTGCGCACATCGATTGCGACCTCTACTCCTCCGCCCGTTTCGTGCTTTCGACGCTGGTCTCGAATTCAAGGCTCGTGCCGGGGTCGGTGCTGCTGTTTGACGATCTGATCAACTTCCCGGGATGGACTACGGACGGGGAGTATCGGGCGCTGATCGAGGTGCTCCCCACCGAGTCGCTGACGTACGAGTACATCGCTGTAGCCCCGATCTACCACCAGGTCGCGATCCGAATCTTACCGAGGTGATCTCGGCAAATCGGGCAGGATCGGTAGGTCGAACCGACCGGCCGGCGTTCGAGTGACTTTATATACCGGCCTCCTAAGCAATTATGGAGGATTCGCCGCGAACCACCGACTCTTGACGCCGGACGTTCGAGTTCGCTCCTGCTCGCCCCAGGAAGTGGACCGGGACGAGTGGGAGGAGCTGGTGGATCGAACGCCAGTTCCCCCCGGATTGTCCCAGCGTTTCGACTCTTCGCTGGTCGATGCGCAGGAGGGACTTCGGTCACTGTTCGTCGCGGTCAGGGACCGAGAGGGACAACTGGTCGGCGGAGCGCGCGTCACCGTCGAGCGGAGAGTCCCCTCCCGGCATCTGGAATTGTCGGGTGGGCCGATGTTCCTGCCCGGGTACGAGGACGAAGTCAGGGCCCTCGTCTCGAAGACGCTGCGAGACTCGGTGCTCGTGGTCGATAGCGGCAGCTTCCGCCCCAGCACCGGCCATCCCTGGCACCTGGAAAACTTCGGGTTGCACCGCTCCGGTGCTCGGGTTCAGACGGTCATCGTTGACCTGACTAGGAGCGAGGAAGAATTGTGGCGTGGGGTGGACCACTCCGTGCGGCAGGGCGTCCGGAAGGCTAGGGACCACGGGCTGACAGTTCGCGAGGTGACGACGGAGGGCGAGATCGAACGGATATATCCGCTGGTCGAGCGATTCGGCCGGCAACGAGACTTTGCGATTATCACCAAGTCCCGGCTCCTCTCGACCCAACGGACCTTCCATCCCGACGGACGGTCGTACATCCTCGTATGTGAGACGGGCTCGGGTCCGGCGGGGGTCTCGGTAATCCTGCTGACCAACCGGCGGGCCGGGCTATTGGTCGTAGCCAGCGCCCCCGAGTTCGCCAAGGTGCAGATGACCAGTCTGCTCGATTGGGAGTCGATGCGATTCTGCAAGGCCCACGGGGCCACATCGTTCGACTTTCTCGGGCTTCCTCCGGCCGGGAGCGGTCTCGACGGGCTCCGTAGGTTCAAGCTGAAGTGGGGGGGCAGCGTCGTCGACGGCGAGGAGTACCTGGAAGGCGTGCTCTTCCGTTTCGCGACCGAGACGTTCCGGCACTGGCCCCGTCTCTTCAGACCGATCATCATGCAGCGGGGACCTTTCCGCAACGGATGGCGCTAGGGACCAAGGTCCCTCCCGGGCTGGTCTCGCGGTTCTCCTCCCGAAGATCCTCACCGGCGGGGCGGGCATTGAGGATCGTCGAGAAGCCGACCCAGCGCTCCCGAGCGTAGCGGCCTGGAGTTACCCGCCCGAGACCTGCCCAACCGGTCCCTCGATGCTCCTAGTGGTTCTCCAGGGGTACCCCGTCGGCCCTCGGCCCCACAGAGATGCTCCGGCTCCGTCCTGGACGATTGGTCGGGTTACCTCCGCTCGGCGGTGACCGGAGAGACCAGCCTGTCGCGGTCCTCGTCATGGTGACAGTCGTTGCATGCCGCCGCCCAACAGATGAGCGGACGCAGCGCGGAGGCCCAGTGTGGGAGATGGCGATTCAGCTCATCGGTCGCTTCGCGCGGCAGCGCACGCAGCAACCGAAGCGAAGCAAGGAAGACAACCACTCCGACCGCCACGACCAGAGGAACGAAAATCGGGGCGTAGTGGACATAGATCAGCGGAGCGGCAATCGTGAGGGCCATGGCTGTGGCAGCCGCCCAGATCCGAGCAATCGACCGTAGGTCGAATTGGACGAGGCCGGTGTCCTGCAGCACGAAGTACAAGACCAAGCAGGGGGCCCAGAACATCGCCGAGTTCCCAAGGGCAGCACCCAGCATCCCAAAGTGCGGAACGAGCGCGACGGAGAGCGCCGCGTTGGCCACGAGCGCGCAGGACGAGGATACCATGAGGATCGACGTCCGCCGAATCCCACTCGCGAGGCTGATGAGGTTCGTAACCGGGATGAAGACCGCGCTGATGACCAGGAGTAGCGCCATGGGGGCGGACGCCCCGACGAAGGCCGCCCCCACGATGTAGCGAAGCAGGAACGGCCCCAGGGCCGCCAGGGCCAAGGCCATGGGGACGAAGGCCAGAATGACGAGGACGTTCGAGGTCCGGACGATGTTGCGAATCTGAGTCCGTTCGCCCCGGCCAAAGTAGGCGGAGATCTGGGGAGTGAGGATCGAGGTAAACGGAGCGACGACAAAGAGGCTCGCGCTGGCGAAAAGAATGGCATAGTTATAGACCCCGACCGTGGCGAGATTCGCGATCGACGCCAGGACCAATCGGTCGATGTAGTAGGTACCGGTCGTGATGAGCAGGGAGGCGAGGACCGGGATCGAGTAGGCGAAGAGGCCTCGGTAGAGCGTACCGGGCGACACGGTGAGGCGGTCCTGGGAGGACCGGACGACTCGCGTTACTCGCTGGATCACCGCGACCGACGAGACGACCTCGAGCAGCGCACCGAGGATCCATCCGAATACGATCGACTGGACGTTCGGCCAGAGAGCAAAGAGAGCGATCGGGATGGTATACATCCCGACGGCCCCCAGAATGTTGACCACCGAGTAGCCGACATACCGTTGGAGCCCTAGCAGCACGCCCGAGAGGATCATCCCCGCCGTGAGGAGTCCCGAGTACAGGCCAAGGAGCTGCAGGGTGGACGTATAGTGACTCGAGTGGAACAGAAGCTCACTCAACTCGCTCGAGAGAGCCACTGCCAGTCCGACGGCCGCTAGGGCAAGGAGGGCGGTGGTCACAAAGGACATCCCGAGGAAGGTCCGAGTCACCGGGGCGTCTCCCCGGGCCTGGTGGTACGACAGGAAATGTGTGAAGCCCCGGCCGAGCCCCAGGGTGGTCACGGTGGGAAGGATCCAGGCGACGGCCGAGAGGATCACGACTGCCCCGAGCTCGCCGAGGGGGACCACTCGCGCCAGGTAGAGGTAGAACAGCGCCCCAGCCAAGGTGAATGATATAGTCGAGGCAAACACCCAAGGGACACCGCCCCGGGGAACGACGATGGAGTCGTCCGGTGTCGGGGTCATCTCCGGTCCAACACCTCCATCGCTAGCGGACCCTCACGTTTCCCTGGTCCACACCCTTCGCCGACTTTATCAGGCTAGGCGTGGGCGGGCGCCAGCGGACGCCAACGAACTGTGGCCAAACAGCCCTCGAAAGCAGAGCCGCATTTGAGAAAGAGGGCAAGGCCGGCCAGAGGGTAAAATGCTTGCGCGCGCCGACAGCTGGAAGTGGCCCGGTGGAGCCGCTGGTTCGTTCCGACTCGTCCGAGGCGCCGGGTGGCTCGGTAGCTTGGCCGAGTACGGGCCGGGCACGTCGGCTAGATCCTCGCGGACCTCCGCGGGGGCTGAACGGTACACAACGGTGACCCTGGCTCGTGTTAGGTCGGCCGTCATCAATTTTAGCTTTGGAGGAGTTCTCTCACCCCAGCTCATGACCGACGCGCCCAGAATCAGCGTCATCCTCCTGGCCTACAACCGAAAGATCTACGTCAAAGCAGGGGTCGCCTCGGCCCTGGATCAAACCCTTCCGCGCGATCGTTTCGAGATCCTCGTGTTCAAGAATTTCGAAGACCCTGAGATTGATTCGTATCTCGAGGCCAACGGGGTACGCAATCTGACGTCCGACCCTAACTCGACGCCCCGGACCATGCGAACGGTGCTTCACGAGGCACGCGGGGAAATCCTCTGCTTCTTGGACGACGATGACATGTTCTTGCGGGACAAGCTCGCGTTCGTCGATCGCGTGTTCACCGAAGATCCGTCCCTTGGTTACTTTCACAACGGATTTGTCGTGGTCGATGACGGCGGAAGACCGTTCGAGCATACCCCCTTCATGCAACCCAACGAGCGGGTTTACCTCCGGGCGGAGGATGGACGAACTCGATGGGTCCCGCCCGGTGCGCTGAGCCGGGGCATGGGATACAACAC
>JASHYQ010000118.1 GCA_030042955.1 Thermoplasmata archaeon | reverse complement strand
AAAGACCCCGGGGAACCCGGGCACCTCGAGCGTGCGTTCGACCGCGACCCGACCTCCCTTGCCGTGAGGAACCGCGAGGGCCCGGATGAGGGCCGGAGCCTCAAGTCCGGCGCTCCATACGGCGAGGTCGCACGCCAGCACGCTCCCGTCCTCGAGAAAGACCCGGTTCGGCTCGACCCGGGTCACGTTGAACCCATGGACCACGGCGACACCGGACCGCCTCAGGATCTCGCGCGCGTGGGCGATCAAGCGGGGTGGAAACCCCGCAAGGAACGGCAGCGACCCGGTCAGGAGCAGGACGTCGGGTGGGCGGGCGTCCTTGCCCGCGATCTTGGTCCAGTCGGTAGTCGCGATTTCGGCGGCGAGTTCGGTACCCGTCGACCCGCCGCCCACCATGACGACGCGGGGACGTCGCTCTCCGGGGAGGTTCGAAGAGGCCCGTTCGACTTCCCGGAGCTGGGCGGCGAGCCTTTGGGCCCCCGACAACCGGTAGACCTGGAAGGTGTTCTCGGCGGCCCCCGGGATGTCGTAGTAGGAGGCCACGTTCCCGAGGCAGATCGAGAGGAGCCCGTACGGGAGCTCGCCGTTGTCGAGCTTCACGCGACGGGAGACGAGGTCGATCGACTCGACCGTTCCCTGACGGAATTCGATTCCGTGGCGTTCGAGAACGTCGAGCAGCGGTACCAGCCAGGCGCTCACGTTCGAGCCGGCCTTCGCAATCCGACCGATCTCGTAGAGCTCGGTACGAAGTACGTGCACCGGATGGCGGTCCACGACCACCACCGGGACCCGGCCGCGGGTCCGCCGGGCGACCTGCTGCGCGACCGTGAGACCGGCGTAGCCGGCCCCTAGGACTACCAGGGGGGCCACCACCGAGACGGGCAGACGGGCCGACATGACCGGTCAGGCCTCCTCCCGAGAAGAGGGTTACGCGCCGCACCCTGGGTGGGGGACGGGCGGGTCGCCGCGAGGTAGATTACCGCCCCCGGTCTAGACCCTCGGATGGAGCTGGCCGGCAGCGCTCGGAAGCCCCTGCCTCAGGCACGGGCGGTTGGTATCCCTCGACCGGACGAGCGGGTCGAGGTGACGTTGCTGCTCCGTCGACGGACTGATGTCGCGCCATTTCCGTCGGTGGGCGACCTCGGAAGGGTCCCGTTCTCGCGTCGGCGGTACCTTACTCGCGAGGAGTTTGCCGCGACCCACGGTGCCCATCCGAAGGACCGGGAGCTGGTCCGGGCGTTCGCGGCCTCGGCGGGCCTCGAGATCGTGTCCGACTTGCCGGCGGCGCGCACGGTCCATCTGGCGGGCCCCGTGAGCGCAATCGAGCCCGCGTTCGGGGTCCGGCTGCAACGATGGAGATACCCCGGCGGGACCTACCGCGGTCGCACGGGCCCGATTCACCTGCCGTCTGACCTAGCCGGGGTCGTACTGGGGGTGTTCGGCCTCGACAACCGGCCCCAGAGCCGGACCCACTTCCGCCGCCGAAAGGTCGCAAAGGCCGCCGACCTGTCCTACCCTCCTCCCACGGTGGCGGCGGCCTACGACTTTCCCATCGGGACGGACGGAGCCCAACAGACGATCGGACTCCTCGAGCTCGGCGGAGGCTACTCCGCCTCCGACCTCACGACCTACTTTGGCAGCCTAGGAATCCCCGTTCCTCGCGTCGCGACGGTCTCCGTGGACGGGGCGACGAACGCCCCGACCGGTGACCCGGACGGTCCCGACGGCGAGGTCGAGCTGGACATGGAGGTGGCGGGGTCGGTGGCCCCGGCAGCCGCCCTCGTCGTCTACTTTGCCCCGAACACGGACCAAGGGTTCCTCGATGGCCTCAGCACCGCCATCCACGATACCACGAACCGGCCGTCGGTCCTCTCCGTAAGCTGGGGCGGGCCGGAGGAGTCCTGGACGACTCAGGCCCGCGATGCGCTGAACTCGGTCTGCGAGGACGCGGCTACGATGGGGGTGACGGTCACCGCCGCCGCGGGCGACGGGGGGGCTACCGACGGCGGGCCGGCCGGGGTGCTCGAGGTCGATTTTCCGGCATCCAGCCCGTACGTGCTGGGATGCGGCGGCACCAAGCTCGTCCTCTCAGGTACGACGATCTCGAGCGAGACCACGTGGAACCAGTTGGCGGAGGGTGAGGGCGCGACGGGTGGCGGGGTAAGCCAGGCGTTCCCGGTACCGACGTACCAGGACGATGCCCACGTCCCTCACGCTCCCTCGGGCTCCTCGGGACGGGGAGTGCCGGATGTCGCGGGCGATGCGGACCCGACGACTGGGTACATGGTCCGGGTCGATGGGAAGGGTACCGTCATCGGGGGGACGAGCGCGGTGGCCCCTCTCTGGGCGGGCCTGGTCGCCCGCCTCAACCAGGCCCTCGGCGCCCCGCTCGGGTTCGCGAACCCCCTGCTGTACGGGGCCGCCCCTTCCGCAACCTTCCACGAGATCACGACAGGGAACAACGACGGGTACTCGGCCGGCCCGGGCTGGAACCCGTGCACGGGGCTCGGGAGCCCCGACGGGAGCAAACTGCTGGCGGCGTTGCGGGCCGGTGGCTCGAAGACCTTGCCCTAGCGGGGGCGTCCCCTATGGGGCGATTCCGAACCCGTCGAGGAAGTTCCACCAGGCCGCGAGCGAGCGGTCCACCCCTCGAAGCGCGTCCCGCGGGGCGGTGCCACCGGCTCGGAGCTCCCGCGCCAGGATCGCACGTTCCGCTGCGGAGTGGGCTACGTCGGCAGAGGTATGCACGCGGAAGAACTCGTGCGCGGCGGGGGATCGGACCCCGTAGTTCGCCCGGAGCCCTCGGGACTTTTCCGCCGCGACCTCGGGGAACTGGCGCTCGTACGCGTAGAGAGCCCCCAGCGCCCCCGCCGGGCTTCCGCGGGGCCCTAGCGTGAGGCGCTCGTAAGTCGACATCAACTGGCGGGTCGGACGCGTCGGTGCGGGGGGAGCACCGGCCTTCCAGTGGGCGCCAATCGCACGGGCGAAGTTGACCCAGAGCTCCGGGTGGGTCGGGGACCGTCCCTCCTCGTCCATCAGGTTCTCGAGCAGGACCTTCCGGTCCCGCGACGCAAGGAGCTT
>JASHYQ010000008.1 GCA_030042955.1 Thermoplasmata archaeon | reverse complement strand
GCGGAAGCGGAGCAGGCCCTGCAGACGATCAACGCCGAGGAAAAGCGTCTCGACGCGCCCGTGAGCCCTCCGCCGGCGCCCAAGTCGGTTCCGGTCTGGATCGGGGGAACGCCCAAGCCCGCGGGGAACTACATCATCCCCGTGGTCGCAGGGGAGAATTTCTGGGGGAGCCTCATCACGCAGCTTGGTGGGTCCTACGCCAGCGTGACGAGCATCATCACCGACCCGAACACCGACCCCCACGAGTACCAGTCGAACGACTCGGACGCCATCGCCATCGACCACGCCCAGTACATCATCCTCAACAACGTCGGGTACGACAGCTGGGCGGACGCCCTCATCGCCGCGGACGGCGCGACCAACCAGACGATCCTGAACATCGGCAACAGCCTCGGCGTCTTCGTCACCGGCGGGATCGTTACGGGCAACCCGCACCTTTGGTACAACCCGAACTACGTGAACCAGACCGTGGCGTGGATGTACCACAACCTGACCACGATCGAACCGTCGCTGACCGGCTACTTCACGGCGCAATACGACAACCTCACCACTTCGCTGGCCTCCCTCTACAACGAAGTCGGCGTGATCAAGCACCTCTTTGGAGGCACGGAGGTCGCCGCGACCGAGAGCATCTTCGTCTACCTCGCGAACGCCACCGACCTCGACCTCGTCTCCCCTCCGGCGTTCATGGAGGCGGTCGCGGAGAACAACGACCCGTCCGACTCGAGCATCGTGACCTTCACCTGCCAGCTCGAGAGCGGCTACGTGAAGGTGCTGGTGTTCAACGCCCAGACCGTGACCCCGATCACGACCAGCATGAAGGAGATCGCTCAGGCGAACAACGTCACCGTCATGAGCGTGACCGAGACCATCGTCCCGCCGACGGACACCTTCCAGCAGTGGATGGGCGGGGAGTACAGCGCACTGTACGTCGCCCTCGATGCCGGAAAACTGGGCGTGTGAGGCCGAGAGCCGGTTGGAGAGAAGGGACGGGTGCACTTCGATGGCGACCGAAGTTGCCTACGCGAACCACCTCGAGGTGGGGTACCAGGGTCACACGGTTTGGAGTGACGCCAATTTTCGGATCAACCGGGGGGAGTTCGTAGCGGTCATCGGCCCGAACGGAGCGGGAAAGACAACCCTCTTCCGGCTCCTGCTGGGTACCGTGCGTCCGGCCGCCGGGACCCTCAAGGTTTTCGGCAGCCCGCCGCGCCGCGGCAATTGGAAGATCGGGTACGTTCCCCAGAACCACGTCGTGGACCGGGACACGAACGTCGAGGCGGTCCAACTCGTCCGCCTGGGGTACTCGGCCCCCCGATGGGTCCCGAACCTCACTCCCCGTATGTTCCGCGAGGAGCGAGAGGCGACGGAGGACGCGCTCCGCTCCGTAGGGGCCACCGAGATCGCGAAGAAGGCGCTCGGCGAGATGAGCGGCGGGGAGCTCCAACGAGTCTTCCTGGCCGAGGCCCTGGCCTCCCGACCGGAGCTTCTCCTGCTGGACGAGCCGTTGGCCAACCTCGACCTCCGGCGGGCCAGGGAACTCGTCGAGCTCGTCCACAACCTGGTCCGGACCAAGGACGTGGCGACCTTGCTGGTGGCCCACGATATCAATCCGCTCATCCGCTGTCTCGACAAGGTGATCTACATCGCCAACGGCCGGGTAGCTACCGGCGCGCCGTCGGAGGTGCTCACCACCGAGAGCCTGACCTCCCTCTACGGGGTGCCGGTCGAGGTGCTGCGGGACTCACGAGGTAACCTCGTCATCGTGGGCGGGGAAGATTCGCACGGGGACCCGGAGCCATGACGGGACTTCCCTCGCTCCCCTTCCCTCCCTGGGTGTGGTGGAACTGGAACATCGTCTACGACCTGCGGATCATGTTCCAGCTCGAGTTCTTCCGCAACCTCATCGAGGCGTGCACGATGATCAGCGTCCTCGCGGGGATCGTCAGCTACCTGGTCGTGCTGCGCCGCTCCTCCTTTGCGTCGCACGCGCTGGGCCACGTCGGGTTCTCGGGGGCCGCCGGAGCGGTGCTCTTCGCCGTGAACCCGTTCTACGGACTGCTCATCGCCACGACCGTCTCGGCCACCGGGATGGCCGCGCTCGGGCAGAAGGCCTCCCACCGGGACGTGGAGATCGGGACGGTCCTGGCGTTCATGCTTGGGCTCGGGCTCCTGTTCTTGTCGGCCTACAAAGGGTTCGCGACCGAGGCGTACTCGATTCTGTTCGGCGAGGTCGTCGGGATCGACAATGCCCAGGTCCTGCTCACCCTCGAGACCAGCCTCCCGGTCCTGATCGTGCTGGGGCTGGTCTACCGGCAGCTCCTCTTCGCCTCTCTCGACGAGGAAGTCGCCGAAGCCAAGGGAATGCACACCGTCGCCCTCGGACTCGTCTTCATGCTCGCGCTCGCGGTCGCGATCTCCATCGCGGTCACGGTGATCGGGGTCCTGCTGATCTTCGCGCTGACCGTCACGCCCGGGGCCATCGCGGTGCGCCTGGTCAAACGTCCGCTCTACGCGGTACTCATCGCCATCCTGGTCTCGCTTTTCGCCACCTGGACGGGGGCCTTCATCGCGTTCTACGAGGCCGAGCCGACGAGCTTCTTCATCGTCACGATCATCTTCATCATCTACATGGTCGTCCGCGCGCTTCCCTACGTTCGCAGCCTCCGGCCCGCGCTGGCGGGGATCTTCTCGGCCCGTCGGGAACAACTCCCTGGATCCCCAGCACCCCCGATAGACGCCCCCGGGGCCCCCGGTCCCGCCCCGATAGATTCCGGTCCGTTGTAACCCTCCCGACCCCCAGGGCGCCGCTCGCCCACCGGTTCGACTCGCCGGGACCGGCCGCCCTCCCGCGCCCTCCGCGTGACCCGAGGTCGCTAGGGCTGACCGCTTTTCTACCGTGGGCAGTTCCCGTGCGAGAGGTCCCCGATGTCCTCCCCCGGGAGCGGTCACGACTTCGAATTCCGCCACGTACAGAC
>JASHYQ010000117.1 GCA_030042955.1 Thermoplasmata archaeon | reverse complement strand
CTCGATGACGTCGATCCGCCGGTTCGCGGTGAAGGCCTCGTCCGACCCGCAGGCGGAGCGGACCGAGATCCAGTCCCTCCTCCGGTTCCTCTCCGAGTCGGGCGTGACGACCTTGATCACCGCCTCCCCTGGGAACCCCGGTGTTCTCACGCCGGAGGAGATCCTCACCCGAGGAGAGATCCTGCTGACGCGCAAGTGGGTGGGCGACCGCTCGGTTCGGCAGATCAAGGTCGTCCGAATGCGCGGGTGCGCCCACGACCCGGAGCGGCGACCGTTCGTCATCGGCCCGCGCGGCGTCGTCGTCGGGTAGGACCCGCCGGGGCGGAGCCTCCGGCTACGGGAGCAGCGACGTGTCGCGCGCGAGCAGGTGCTCGACGGCCGGCACGGCCTTCCGCGCGGCGTAGACGTTGACCGCCGACTCGGACGGCGGTCGAGTGGCGAGGAGAAGCCAGAGGCTCGGCTGGCGGAACGGGAAGGTCGTGTGCCCCTCTCCTTGAAGCCCGATCTCGCCCCACTCTCGTCCCGGGTCCCCCCGCGGCTCGAGCCCGCCCAGGTCGATGAGCACCGTCCCCGGCTTGGCCTTCGCCCGGGCGGCGAGCTCGTCCTCGAGCGCACGTCGCTCGGAAGGGTGCGTCAACAGATGGTGCCAGCCTCGGCGAGCCACGGGGTCGAGTTCTCCCCAAGCGCGCACTCGCTTGTACAGCTGCCGCGTGGCGAGGCCGGCGACGAGCTCGCCGCTGCGGCCCCCGGCCTCCCGGACTCGGACGAGCCAGTCGGCGTCCGTCCAGGCGAACACCGGGCGAGCGCTCTCCGGGTATCCGGGCATCCGTTCGAGCGCCGCTTGGGCCATCAGCTCCGCGGCGCGGACGGTCTTGTGGTAGTAGACGGTCTGGTACATCAGGGACCGACCGACGAGGAACCCCTCGACGGCGCTGCGGCCTTTCTCGGCGAACACGAGACGTCCCCCCGAGCGTCGGACCGTCTCGAGGAGCCGGACGGCGTCGATCGCCCCATGCGCCACGCCGGTGTAGTGCGCGTCCCGCTGGAGGTAGTCGATCCGGTCGGCGTCCACGGCGCCGTGGAGGATCGCCCGAAGGACGGGAGGAGCCCCGCCTCGGGCGGGGGGGTCGACCAGCCGCGCGACCTCCTTCGGGGCCACCCCGTGCCGCTCCAGGGCCCTCGGCACCTCGCCGGGAGCGTTGAGGTCGGTTCCCAAGATCCGGGCGCGGGAGAGCTCCTCATGGCCGAGTCCCAAGGTCTCCTGCATCGATTGGTCGAACGTGTGGGAGAACGGTGCGTGGCCAAGGTCATGGAGGAGCGCGGCCGTACGGACGAGCTCCTGGTCGTGGGCGGCGAGGCTGAGGTGCTCGGCCATCCTACCCGCGACCCAGTACGTCCCCAAGGAGTGCTCGAGGCGCGTGTGGTTGGCCCCGGGGAAGACCAGGTGCGCAAAGCCGGTCTGCCGGATCCCCCACAGCCGCTGGAACTCGGGGGTGTTGACGAGCGCGAGCGCGGGCGCGTCGAGCACCACGGTCCCGTGGACCGGGTCAAAGATCGACTTCCGTACTAGGAGGGGTCGGGAGCCGGCCGGCACGGTGGACCCGAACCTGTTCGGAGGATAAGAGGGGCCGTTCTGCCCCCGGCCGACGCCCGCGCTGGACGAGATGATTTATGCTCCATCAGGGGCTCGGTTTACTGCCATGTCCACGCCGGCGCCCGCGCGCTCTTCCGCCGCCTCCTCGACGTCTTCCCCGGTCGAGGAAGCGCGCCGGCTCTACCGCGCCGCGATGGAGGCCGAGCCGGGACCGGACCGGGAACGGTTCGTGCGCCTGCTGAAGGCGTTCCTCGCCGGGGTGGAGGCTCAGGGAACCGCCCTCGGCCCGTTTGGGGAAGAGGTCGGCCCGTACCTCGATGACGCGGCGATGGCGTTCTACCGGAACGGCCAACCGGTGCTCGCCCGCCGGGCGGTCGACCTCGGCCTCGGGCTCCAGCCGGGCTCCGTCTCCCTCCTCCATCACAAGGCGCTCGTGCTGCTCGCGCAGAACCAGGACCTCGAGGAGGTGGTCAAGCTGGTCGACCAGGCGCTCGCCGCAAGCCCCCACGACCGGGCCCTCTGGGGGACCCGCGGGGATGCCCTCAAGCTGCTCGGTAAGCCCGAGGAGGCCGTCGCCGCGTACCTGCACGCCCAGGAGCAGGACGCGAGCTCCACCCAATTCGTGGACCGCGCGCTCAAGCTGGTCCCTGCCGACCCTGCCGCGCTTCGGATGAAGCTCGACCTCGCCCAGGCGCTAGGGGGCGACGTGAGCGCCCTCGAGGCCGCCGAGGAGCTACTGAAGGCTTCCCCCAACGACCCGAGCCTCCTGCTCGCCCGGGCCCGACTCTTGGCCGCGCTCGGGCGACCCGAGAACGCGCTCTCGGCGCTCGACTCGATCCCGAAGGACGCGCCGGTGAACGACGAGGCCAGCGTCCTCCGGGTGCGGCTGCTCTACGAGCTCGGGGAAGCCCCCGAGGCCACCGAGGCGGCGGAGGCCCTGCTCTCCCGGGAGCCTTCCCTCGACGTTCCGCATCTCGCCGAGCTCGCGCAGCTCACCGACGGCCCAGCGCCCGAGGTCTCGTTGCGGACTCGGGGACGTCTCTCGGATGCGGACCCGCGCAACCTCCAGAACCTCCACGAGCTGTACGCGTTGGCGATCCGCCTCGACCAGGCGGACGTGGCGTTGGCCGCCTGCCGCACCGTGATCACGACGCAACCCGACAACCTCGAGGCGATGGCCGGGATCGCCGAGCTCGAGGCGGCCGCGGAGCACGTGGACCAGGCGGTCGCGGCCTACCGAGCACTCCGCAGCGCCCATCCCCAGGCGGTCGCCGAGCTCCGCAAGGCGCTCGACTTCGCTCGGCAGGCGGGGCGAGAGGACGCGGTGCGCGAGTTCGCGGAAGCCGTCCTCGCCGAGGACCCGAACGACCTCGCCGCCCAGGTCGAACTCGCCCGGTCCCTCGCGGCCGCCGGAGACACCGCCGGGTCCCTGCGGGCGTACGACGCCCTGCTTTCGACCCATCCCGGACAGCTGCCCTACCTGCTCGAGAAGAAGGAGGTCCTCGCCTCCGCCAACGACCCGGCCCAGCTCGCTCCGGTCCTCGACGAGCTCTTCCGGCTCGACCCGACCCGGACGGACATCGCAGTCGAACGCGGGAACCTGTACCTCGGGCTCGCCTACAGCCAACCCGAGAGCTCCCCCGAGCGAGACCATGACGCTCGCACCGCGCTCGTCGCCTACGAGCGG
>JASHYQ010000116.1 GCA_030042955.1 Thermoplasmata archaeon | reverse complement strand
TGAGCGCGCTCCCTCCGTGGTGACAGTAGACGACGATCAGGGGCCCCCGGGGAAGGTCGACGAGCCGCTCGGCGAGCTCCCGCAAGGGCATCCATCGGTCGCCCGGGAATCGGGCGATCGAACGCTGCTCCCAACTTCGGACGTCCAGCAGGAGCGGCGGCCGGTCGGAGGCCAGCATGTCGCGCAGCGCGACCGGGCCGACCCTCGCGACGGGGGGGCTGTCCCCGACCGCGGACGACGCGAGCGGCGAACGCTCCTGAGACGGCCCGTGCTGTGGGGCGGGAGGACGCCTGCTCGGGGAGCTCTCGGGGAGATTCGGCCGGGGAGCTGGCGTCATGCGATCGTCACCTGCACGGAGTGCACCGAGTTTATCCCGTACTGAAAATCGTTCTCTTCCGGCGCCGCCGGCTGCGTGGCACCGGTCGCGTCGGTCGCGCGGACCCGCACCGTGGCGCGTCCGCGCTGTTCCGGGGACCAGACGTACTCCCAGCCGGACCAATCGTAGGGCCCGTTGCCCGGAGTGAGCTGGGCTGATGTCCATCCCGCCCCGACGTTCACCTCCACCTTACGGATGGGGCCGGAGCCGGACCAGGCCCGGCCGGAGACGACGTGGGGCCTCCGGGCGAGACGCTCTCCGGGGGCCGGCGAAAGGACCAGCGACTTGACCCTGAGGCGGGTCACGGGCTCCCGCACGACCTTGCCGTCTCGGTGGTACTGGTAGATGTACCGCGAGGCCTGGTAATGGCCCTGGAACGCCGAGTGCTGTAGCTGGATCCGGGTCAGCCACTTCACCCAGGCCATGCCGTACCAGCCCGGGACGACCAGGCGCGCCGGCCAACCGTGGTCGGTCGACAGGGGGGCGTCGTTCATCTCCGTGGCGACCAGCACGTCCCGGTTCTGCGAGAGGTCACCGGTGAGGCTCCTCGAGAACCGACGGACCGGCCCGGCGGAGCCCGTATCCGCCCCCGTGAAGACGACCTCCTCGGCGCCGGGCAGCGGAGCCGCTGCCTCGAGCAGGGCGGAGAGCGGAACCCCCTTCCACACCGCGGTCCCGACCGCATGGTCCCCCCAGGGGAGCTCTCCCGGGACGGATCGGCTCAGGCGCTTGCGGCTGTTGCCGGCGCACTCTAGCGTAGCGACCAGGCGGCTCTGGGGCAGGGTCCGGAGCTCGTCGAGGGTCCAGCTCCGAGGTCTCGCCACCTCCCCGGTCACCGCGAGGGTCCAGGACGAGGCGCGGACCAGGGGAGCCGGGAAGTGGGAGCGGACAAAGAACCCGCGGGCGGGCGTCACTGCCGTGCGCAGCGCCGCCGGGGCGGTCTCCGCGTTGAGGGCGTCGATCCGGACGGGGGAAGCCGGACCGCCCGGGGGGCGTGCCGGCGCGAGACGCACCGAGCTGCCGGCCGGGCGGAGGGGCGACGGGGTCGGGGCCCGGGACCCTGGGCGGTGGGCCGGCCGACCGGTCATCCCCCCGACCCTCCCCCGGACGGCGGTCACGACGGCGCGGTCGGGCGTTCGATCGGGGTCCGGACCAGGTTCCCCCACTCGGTCCAGGAGCCGTCGTAGTTCCGGACGTCCGGGTAGCCCAACAGGTAGCGGAGGACGAACCACGTGTGGCTGGAGCGCTCACCGATGCGGCAGTAGGTGATGACCGGGAGCGACGGCCGGACCCCTTGCGCCTGGTAGAGCGCCTCCAGCTCCTCCCGGGACTTGAACGTCCCGTCATCTCTCACCGCCTGGGCCCAGGGGATGTTCTTCGCCCCGGGGATGTGTCCTCCCCGCTGCGCGTGCTCGGTCGGGTACTCGGGGGGGGCCGTGATCTCGCCCGAGTACTCCTTCGGGCCCCGCACGTCGACGAGCCCGACCTTTCCCGCCTTCACTTCCGGTAGGGCCGCCCGCACGTCGTCCAGGAAGACGCGCAGCTTAGCATCCGGCTCTCGGGCATGGAACTTGGTCGCCTTCGGCCTGGGCACTTCCTTGGTCAAGGGGCGGTCCTCGGCGATCCACTTCTTCCGGCCGCCGTTCATGATCCGAAGATTTCGTACCCCGTAGTAGGCCAGGACCCAGAAGACGAACGCCGCGAACCAGTTGTTGAAGTCCCCGTACAGGACGACGATCGACGCCGGGGAGATCCCCGAGCGTTGAAGGAGCTCGGTGAGGGCTTCTCGCGAGAGGATGTCGCGGCGCAGCGGGTCGTTGATGTCCTTCCGCCAGTCGAACAGGACGGCCCCGGGGACGTGGCCAATCTCGTAGTTCGCCGAGGGGTCGTAGTCGACCTCCACGATGCGCACCTCGGGGTCGTCGGTGCGTGCGGCCACCCAGTCGGTCTCGACGAGCACTTCGGGCCGGGCGTAGGAACCCATGCCCGTTCGTCTAAAGGTCCGGGTTATAATCCTCTCCCACTGGACCAAAAGTTCGGTGGACACGGCGAGGGGCCGTGCAGGGCTCTCCGCCCGGAACGCCCGCCGAAGGGCGACGCGTCCTCCCCCGGGGACGGAGCGGCGCAACTCTACCTTTCATGGGCATATTTCTGGGTCGATCTAGGGAACGGCGGCGAGCGGACCTCCTCGGGGGAGGCCACGACGACCGCGGCGTACGAGGGCTGCCGCTGCTCCGGGTGCGTCTGGGCCGCTCTGCTCGAGCTCGGTGGGTGTCGGCCGCCGCAGGACGCGCTCCGGCGGGCCCATCGGCCGGCCGTCCCGTAGCAGGCCTGAGAGGCTTGGGGGTATCGAGCTGCTCCCGCGGGTGGCTAGGGAGCGGCGGAACACCACGGAGGAGGTCGGGCTCCCGAAACGGGAGTACGGAATCCGGTCGACCCATCCCCGCCGAGGGGTAGTACCGTACGGCGGCGAAGTGGCACTCTTCTCTACAGGCTTCGCCTCACTTTGGGACCTCGACCTCCCGGCCCCGGAGCTCGACGCGGCGGCTCGTTCCGCCGACGGTCTTCGGAAGGTCCGGGCAGAGCTCGAAGGTCCGCGGGGC
>JASHYQ010000115.1 GCA_030042955.1 Thermoplasmata archaeon | reverse complement strand
CACGCTTGGGAACCTCAACCCGAGGTTATGAATCTGGCCTCTCACTCTAGCTGGGCTGCAACGGTCGTGATACCCGTGGAGCTGGGTGTGTGCAAGGACTGTTGCAGCTAAACAGCCTTACATCAGGGCGGTGGCGGCTTCCAGCAAACGGGAACGACGACTGGTCCGATTGGCGGAGACCAAGGGAACGCAGCATCTGGGAGTCTGGAGGGTGCGGCCGGGGTGGGAGGAAGAGGGTCATCCCCGCCGTGACTCCGGCGGTGGGCAGTTCCCCTACGGTCGTCGAACGGATCGTGGACGGCTGGACGGGAAGAAGACTTGCCTCGTACAGCACCACCTCGTGCTGCCTCCCGTAAACGCGCGCTAAGCGTTGGGCCAGCACGCGCAGGCCGGATCGTGTGGGTCGCCCTCCGTAGTCGAGATTCCCGACGACTCCTGCCTGCCAGAGCACCAGCGCGCTGGATGGGTCGAATCTACGTCGATAGGCCAGGAAATCTGTCGCCTCGTAACTCTGGCAGCCGGACCGAACCGGATCGATACCGAGTTCCGAAAACAGACAGTCTTCAGCGGAGATTCCCGGGAGCATCTCTGCGTCGAACCCCTCCTTTCTCGCCTGCCGGATCGCTTCGTGGGACGGAAGGACGGCCACCCCGGGGTGGCCATAGAACGCAGCGCAGACCCTTTGGCCCGAACGGACCGGTGCGAGGATCTTCTCGATCATCCGACGATAGGCGGCCATGCGTGGCCGGCCCGGAATGTAGCAAGAGAACAGGGATTTAGCGGTCGGTCTCAGGGTCTTGATCCACGCCTCGGAAAGGGGGTCGGAGACGAGGTAGAAGACCCGGTCGGCGCAGGATATCTGTTCGCGCGCCTCGGGAGTGAGGTGCAGCGCGGCCTTGAGCCCGGTACCTACTACGACAAGGGATCCCTTCCTTCGACGACTCGCTGGGTTCCGCTTCCGGCTCCGAGGGATCATACCGGCTCCTCGGGACCGAGATACGATGAAATCTTCTGCCTTGGTTCAGGTCCGCTTCCGTTTCCGTCGGCGTGACCTTTTCTCGACCCCGACCGTCGTCGCAACGTGGTTTCCGCCACGGACGGCAGCGGAGACGAGGATCCCCCAGAGGGCCTTGTAATCCCTCCGATGCAGCTTGGCGATGGTCGTGGGATTCAGGCCGAACCGTCGCAACACTCCTTCAGGGTCGCGTTTGAACGCGTTCCTCTGAGCAGGCGAGGTCTGTAGAGCTAGGAGGAATGCCGTCAGTCTTTCTGCCTCCGACATCGTTCTGCGGACTGCGTCTCAACTATAAACGGATTCGGCTGAGGTCACGCGGGCAGGTCTCTGAACCTCGGCGGGCGAGGTACCCGCTCGGCGGCGGGCCGGTCGTCGGTAGCGCGCGGATCTAGTCCGCAGGTGCTCCCGCTCCACCCGTCCGGACTTCAGCGCAGGTCGACGCCAGCTCTGAGTCGTGGGAAGGTGGAATCGCTCCAGGGCGGCGACGAACCGTGGGTGGTCTCGGATGGGGTCAAAGTATGGCTCCTGGTAGTGAGCCCAGAGATACGACTCCCCCGCTCTCAGGTCCTCTTCCAACCGCGAGAGAGCCTCCTCGAATCGACCGAGCTGCGCGTACGCCTGGACAACGGGCAGCGGAGACATGTACTCGGTCTTCGTCCTTCCCTCCCACGCCGCCAAGCATTCCGGGACCCCTCGGCGGTCCCCCAACCAGGCCCGGAATACGGCACGGGTGAGTCGGGAATCGGGGTCGGAGGGGAGGCTGGTCTGGTGGTCCACGCGCCGGGCGTCCAGCGGACGCCCCACGTACGCGTAGGCCCATGCGAGTAGGCTGAGCGCTTCCATCTCATTTCGAGGGTCGCCTCGAACGTTCTCCACCAGCCCCTCCGCGAGGCGAACGGCCTCGTCCCAGTCTCCGCTGAGCGCGTAGAGGCTGACGCCCTGCCTCTTGGCGACAAACCACAGCGGGTCGAGCTCGAAGACCGCGTCGAGTTGGTTCTTGGCCTCGGAGTATCGTTGCAAGACGGTGAGCAGCGACCGATACCAGAAGTGTGCCACGGAGTTGTTGGGATTGAGCTCGAGCGCCCGCTGGAATTCAGCCTCAGCGGCCGGCCAGTCAAAGTCCCCCTGCATCAGGAGATTGCCTCGCGCAGTGTGCGCTTCGGAGGAACTCGGGTCGATCTCGAGAGCCCGGTCGACGTGCTGCCGCGCTCGTGAGAACGCCTCCCGACTCTCGCGCGTCACGCCTCCAATCGTGAGGAGATGGTTCGCGAGCGACGAGTAGGCCGCCGAGAACTGGGGGTCCTCTCTGATCGCCTTCTCGAAGTACTCCGTCGCGTCCCGTCCCGAGTTCAGGCGTTGGGCCACCCCCGGTGAGAATCGTCGGGAGGCCTGGATTCCCCGGAGAAAAAGGTCGTACGCCGCAATGTTGGAGGTCGGTCTCCCGCGGACGGCATTTCGGTCCGATCCGAGCATCTCGAGCTTCAAGGCACCGGCCGTCCGCTCGGCGACCTCGGCCTGGATGGTGAAAATGTTCTCGAGCTTTCGGTCATAGCTCTCGGCCCATCGATGTTCCTCCGTCTGCACGTCGATCAACTGGACCGTAATGCGGAGTTGATCCCCGGCCTTGCGAACGCTCCCCTCGAGGATCGACGTTACTCCGAGTTCCATCCCGATCTGGGAGACGGGTTTCGAAGCACCCTTGTACTGAGCAATCGAAGTCCGAGCGATCACTCGGAGACCACGAATCTTCGAAAGGACCGATATCAGTTCCTCGGTCAATCCATCCGCAAAGTACTCGTCCTTCGGATCCGGGCTGATGTTGGCGAACGGCAGGACCGCGAGGCGGGGAAGGGGGGCACGCTCGACCGGAGGTTCGCGTTGGGTGCCCGGGAGGACGGCCCGATAGACGATGAACGGCTCCCGAACCCCCTTCAACCGCCTCGGGGCGAGGCGTTCCAGGGGGACCGATAGCCGGTTCCGGACCTGTTGAGCGACTTGCTCGGATAGGCAGACTCCTCCCGGGTCGCTGAGAGGGAGGATTCTTGCGGCGATATTCACCGCATCTCCAAGAATGTCCTCGCCGACCTCCTCAACGTCTCCGATGTGGATACCGATGCGCAACAAGATGGGAGAGGCTGGGGACCGTGAGTTTCGGTCCTTAAGCTGCCGCTGAATCTGGAGTGCGCATTCCGTCGCGTTCAGCGCACTTTCGAACTCGACCAGGAAGCCATCCCCCGTGGACTTGATCTCTCTGCCCTTGAACGGCGTGAACAGCGGTCGGACGACGGAGGCCTGTTCCTCCACCCGCGCTAGCGCGGCGGGTTCATCCGCCTGCGCCAGCGCGGTGAACCCAACCATGTCCGTGAACATGATCGCAGCGAGGCGCCGTGTGGGGGCCACGGCGGTAAGACCGCATCCGTTAGATTAAGGTCTGGACGCTCCGAGCCGCGACCAGACCTGCGGGACGACCGTTGCAGGGATTGTTGCAGCTAGGGAACTCCCCTGCGAACTGTGACCTGTTCCTAACGGGTCGATTAGTGACGGCTCGTCTAGGGCTGGCTGTAGTCCAAAAGAACGAGCTGGCACGCCTCACACCGCCGGGCATCGTACATTTTGCGCCCGAAGACGAATATGGATCCGAGCGAATCCGCCCCGAGGTCGCGGCGGTCCTTGTGCCAAAAGGCGGCGCCGCGGGTACCGACGACGCCGCCCTCCATCGGCTTCCCGCAACGAGGGCACGCGAGAGTGGACGGAAGTGTCGTGAGCGTTTCCCGCCCAAGCGGAAACGAACGTCGGTCTTAACGCGTCTGTTTTTCCCGCGGTAGAGCGTGCGCTTGTAAACCTCGTCAAATCAGGCTGACCACCAGTATTTGCACCGGACCCTCCCCTTGACGCGTATCTATGGCGCGGCGCTACTCCCTGGGACCGGGCCGGCCCAGATCGGCCGTGTGGGGGGTGGCCATCGTCATCGGCGTGGCGCTCTCGGGGGGGTTCGCGGCCACCGGCGGGGTAGCGAGTGGTTCTGGGAGCGCCCATGGAACAAGTGTGCTCGGCGGACTGTTCTCCACGCACACCGTGCAGACTGTCGGGGGGAGCGATACAGAAAAAGCGCTCTGTGCCAATCCCACCGACGGATACCTTTGCAGTTTCGCCGTCATGGGATTGACCTATGTCCCCGATCCTCAGCTAGTGTTCGTGACCACGGGAAGCTATCTTCCGGCCAATGTCTCCGTCACCGAGGGCCCTGAGGGGTTCGAGGGACTCAACGCGACAACGTTGAGCCTAAGCTTCGAAGGCAATCTCACCTGCAACCCCGGCTCCCCCTTTTATCCGGGATCGGGTACCGACGTGTACGTGCCCTGCCTGGCCAACCCGTTCCTCTTCGTGGTCGACGCCGCAACCGGGGCAATCCTGTCGAACATTTCCACGCCCTTTCCTGTGCGATGGATGACCTACGACGCAAGCGACGGGACTGTCTACGCCGTGGGTGGGGGGAGCGATGCCATCGCGGGGATCAACGCCAGCGCAAGATCGGCGACGGTGATAGCACGCGTGAGCAGTGCGAACTTCTCGAGCAGCTTCGTCTACGGCCCGGAAATCGCCTACGACGGAGCGACCGGCCGCCTGCTGGTGCTCGCGTCGGACGGGGTACTCGCCGTGGACCCGGCGACGGGAAGCACCTCGCCCGGGCCTGTTGTGGCACTACCCTACCGTCCCTGCGCGCTGGCCGTTGACCCGAGCGCTCCGCTG
>JASHYQ010000007.1 GCA_030042955.1 Thermoplasmata archaeon | reverse complement strand
TCGCGTGCCGGCGCCCTTGGGCCTCTCCCTCCCCGCCGACATTCAGGTGGCGGGGCGCCACGACCCGTCGCGCATCGAAGCCGGTCCCCTGGATGTAGTCCACCAGCTCGCGGCGTTCCGGGCTCGTGAGAGGGAGGAACCGGGGATCGCGCACGTGTACGTGGTAGCCGCGGCCGCCGGAGAAGACGAACGTGAGCTCCTCCGGCGGGATCCCGAAGTCCCCGAGCAGGAAATCGTCGACCAGGTCGAGGAGGCGCGTCTTCACGAGCGCCAGCTGCCCGGCGTAGTCGAGCTGGGACGCGCCCCGGAGGTGGTCCGCGTCGAGGTCGAACAGGAGGTCCGCCCCGAGCCACTCCTTCCGGGCCATGGTCGGCTCGGCGGGCAGGCGGTAGTAGGCGGTCGAGTAGTAGACGTGCCGCGGGACCTCCCCGACGAGGAATCGCCGGAATTCCTCGGGGGTGCGCAGCGTCGTGTGACGTCGCATCGTGGTGTCGGTGACGAACGGGAAGGCCGCGAACTCCCGCCGGTCGAGCCGGGCCGGTGGGGAAATCGGGGTCGACCCGTAGTACTGGGCGAACAGGCCCCGGGCCCACTCCAGCGCAGGGCGCTCGAGGGCGACGGTCTTCGCCACCGCGCTACTCCTCGAGCGACGAGAGGCCCGGTCCCATGGCCTCTTCCACGGCCGCGTTGCGACGGAGGCGGGCGAGCATGTGGAAGACGGTCGAGTGCTCGCTGCCACGGAGAAGGAGCTCGACGGCGCGCGTCGCGCGCTCGAGCTGGTCCTCCTGGCCGATCAGGGCCACGGTACCCCCGTAGACGCTGACGAAGCAGCCGGAGAGCTGCTCGATGCGGGTGCGGGCCTCGCCCCGGGTCCCGATGACCCGGGAGCGGATCCGGCGCAGGGCCGCCTTCTCCTTCTTGCCGGTGGTGACCTTGATGTCGAGGATGCCGAGGTAGGTGTTGTCCTTGAGCAGCCGCTTCGCCCGTTCCGGGGAGAACCCTCGGGCGATCGCGAGGACGATGTCGCGGGCCTGCAGCACCCGGCCCGGGTCGGAATCGGGGCCGCTGATGCGTACCGCGCCCTCCTCGCCGTCGACCTGGACGTCGGTGGAGGTGCGCTGGGCGATGTCGTGGCAGGTCTGACCACCAGGCCCGATCACGACCCCCACCCGCTCCTCGGGGATCCGGACGTACAGCGTCGGCACTGCTAGGCCTCCGCGGGCGGGGGACGTAGGTCCGTGCCCCCCACCGCCCGAAGGAACTCCTCGGGGTCGACCTCGAACCCGAGCCGTCCCACGAATCGGGCGAAGTTGGCGATGTCCCGCTCGAGCAACGCGAGGGCCTGCGGATGCTCTACGGTCACGGCCTGCGCCACGTCGATGAGGACGACCCGCCCCTCAAAGAGCAACGTGTTGTACGGCGAGAGGTCGCCGTGGACCAGTCGGGCGTCCCGAACCATCCGACCGATCTGGAGGACCAGGTCCTGGTACACCGCCTCGGGGTCGTCGACCTGGGCGTCGAGGAGGCGCGGGGCCGCCCCTGCCTCGTTGCCGACGAACTCCATGACGAGACAGTTCCGCAGGTGTCCGTACGGGTACGGGGCCCGGACCTTCGCGTCGGCCAGCCGCCCGAGGATCGTGTGCTCTCGACGGGTCCAGGCGAAGATCAGACCGCCGTAGTTCCGCACGCTCGTCTCCCGACGGAGCTCGTCCAGGGCGTACGCGGGCAGGTTGCGAAAGGTCGCGTTGGCGATCCGGTAGATCTTGACCGCCCGGTACTCGTCCCCTCGAGTGGCTCGGAACACCCCGCCCTCCTTCCCGGTCGCGATCGGGAAGTCGATGGAGTCGATCAGGCCCTGGTTCACGAGACGGGAGACGGCGAGCAGGGTACGGTGGTCGAAGAACTGGTCGAGGAGGTCCCGGTGGGAGGCTTCCTTCCGGCGGTCCTCGAACCGCTCGCGGCGGCTGGGCAATGCGACTTCTTCCGGGCGAGGCACGGAGGACCAGTACCCCTCCCTCTCATAGGGTCTCGGACGAGGTGAGGAATGGATGGTCCGGAGGGGAATCGCTGGCGCGGATGTAACCGCGACTATATCCCCGTCTCCTGCGTGGTTTCGCTGATGACACCCCCCTGGCTTGCCGGGCCTAACCCCCGCGCCCCACCGGTTAGCCGATCGACGGCGCGCCCCCCTGCCAGCCGTCCGGCCGACCTTGGGCAGCGCCTCGAGCGCCCCGCGGACTACGACCAGATCTTCCAGGTGGTCCGGAGCGCCGTCCGGGGCGTCCTCGGAGTGGAGCGACCGGGTCTCGGGCTCACCCTCTCCGACCTCCCCCCGCAGCTCGGCGCCTACTGGCAGGTCACGGGGAACATGATCGTCCTCAACGAGGGGCTCGTCGAGGCCATGCGAGCCAACGCCGAGACGCCGCTCGAGCTCAACTCCTTCGTCTACGTGATCCTGGCCCACGAGTACCTGCATGCGTTGGGGTACCTGGACGAGCGGGCGGTGCGGGACGTCACGGCTCGAGTGACCAGGACGGCGTTCGGTCCCGACCACCCCGCCACGAAGATGGCCGAGGGGGACCTCTGGCAGATGTTCCCCTTCCTCGCCTACGCACGCGGCGGGCGAGGCCGCCGGCTCAAGGTCGTTTCCAGGTTCGACCTCGAGACCACAGGGACCTACATCCGATAAGCCGCCGGGCTTCTCGGGGGCAAGGGACGGTCTTATTTCCGTTTCGTGCTTTGGTCGCTCGAACCGATGAGCGGCATCGACGTGACCCTCGGCATCGTGCTGGTTCTGGGGGGGATCATCCTGTTCGCCCTCGAACTGGTCCACCCGGGGGTCCTCCTCCTCATTCCCGGTTCGATCATCCTCGTAGCCGGGTTCCTCTACCTCCTCTTCCCGAACGTACTGCTGGACAGCCCCTACGGGATCGCCATCCTGCTCTTGGCCGCCCTGGTCGCCACCTTGGTCGAGATTCCCTACTACCGCTACGTGGCCCCCGTCCATCGACCGCTGAGCACCACGTCGAGCGGACTGGAGGGCGAGGTCGGAATCGTGATCGCCCCGGTCGTCCCCAACACGCTTCAGGGGAAGGTCCGGATCCGGTCCGAGGTCTGGTCGGCGCGCGCCAACGTCGCCATTCCGGTCGGCGCCCAGGTCCGCGTCGTGCACGGCGAGGGCGTCTCCGTTACGGTCCAGCCCATCGACGGCGGGGCAGCCCAGTCATGAGGAGCACCGATAGAGGAGATCGAATCTAGGGGGAGAGAAAATGGACTACACGCTGTACTACGTTGCCGGGTTCCTGATCTTTGTCGTCTTCCTGGTCCTGCTCTGGCGCAGCATCTACACCATCAACCCGTACCAGCAAGGGATCGTCACCCGACTCGGGTCGTACAAAGGGATCATCAACCCGGGCTTCAACATCGTCAGCCCCATCTCGAAGGTCGTCCCCATCGACCTCCGTACCCAGGTCCTGGAGGTCCCCCGCCAGGAGGTCATCACCAAGGACAACTCGCCGACCAACGTGGACGCCATCATCTACATCAAGGTGGTCGACCCGCCGAAGGCGATCTTCCAGGTCCAGGACTACCACGT
>JASHYQ010000114.1 GCA_030042955.1 Thermoplasmata archaeon | reverse complement strand
CTGCGGCCGCACCTTCTGCCGGGGGTGCCTCGACGCGGACGAACGCCTCTGCGCGGACTGCATCAACATCCAGCGCCATGCGAAAAGCCCGGTCGAAGCCCGGGCTCCGCCGTCCCGACGGGTCCACCGCCCGCCCGCCCTAGGCCGAACCTAACCTAGTAGTCCACGCCCGGGAGGACGAGCTCTCCCCGAGGAGTCGCGCGCGCGAGAGCGAGCAGCGCGACGCCCATCGCGCCGGCGACGACGCCCAGCCCGAACACCGCCCACGCGTACGGGCCCATCGACGGCTCGAAGTGCACTCCGAAGACGGTGAAGGGGCCGCTCCGCGCCGCCCAGTGGAGCAGCACGTTCAGGACCACGCCGAGCCCCCACCCGAGGGCGATCAGGAGGCCGCCGGCGATGACGTAGCCGATCCGCTCGTCGCCGCCCGTCGGCTCGGGGGGTGTCGCCGGACTCTCCTGCAGGTCCGTCACGTGCCTCCGACCGGGGGTTCCGATTAAGGTGTTTCGGCGGGGCCGCTCAGCCGAACCCGGTGATCGCCTTGGGGTCCCGGGGTCCGCCCGGGCGCAGGGGCGGCTTGCGCAGCTCCTTCGGGCACTCGACCAGGCGGACGAGCGGGGCCGACTGGACGATGTAGGCCGGTAGGCCGGTGTTGGGGTCGTTGCCTGCGCGGAGGATGTTCATGATCTCGAGGCGGACCTCGACGACCGACCCGTCCTTCAGCTTGAGACGGACCTTGCCGTCGCCCTCCAGCGTCGTGTAGTCGACGATCTCGGCGTTCGCGAGGTCGGGCGGCGGTCCGCCCGGTCCTCCGATCATCGGGCGCCCCGCGCCGCGACGCGTTCCTTCAAGAGCGCGCGCGGGTCCTGGCCGTCGACGGTGAGGCCGAGCGAGACGCAGGTGCCGATCACCTGGTTGGCCCGCTCCTCGTCGCTGCGGCCCTCCAGGTCGTCCCCCTTCGCCTCGGCGATGCGCCGGACCGCGGCAATCGAGACGTCCCCGATGACCTCGCTCTTCGGCTTCCCCGAGCCCTTCTCCTTCTGGGCCTCCTTGAGCAGGAGCGCCGCCACCGGGGGGCGGCCGACGAGGAGCGTGAAGGACCGCGTGGCCGGGTCGACGCGGATGACGACCGGGACGCGCATCCCGCTGAACTGCTTGGTCTCCTCGTTGATCTTGGCGACGACCTGACCGACGTTGACGCCGAGCGGGCCGAGCGCGGAGCCGAGCGTCGCGCCGGCCGCAGCCTTGCCGCCCTCGACGAGGACGCTCACTTCAACTGCCACTCTTCGCCCCTCCCCGTTCGAGCATCCGGACGTGGTCCCCGCGGACCGTGACCGGGATCGGCACGACGGCCTCGATGAGCTCCACGGTGATCTCCTCCTTGGCCTGGTCGATCTTCTTGACGCGGGCCTTCTCGCCTTTGAACGGTCCGCTGATGAGCTCCACGATCGCGCCCTCGACGAACCCCTCGACCGTGATCTTCGGCACGAGGAGGGGCTCGACCTCCTTGAGGGTCGTCTCCCCCTCGACGAGCCCGCGCGCCTTGCGGATCCCCTTGAGCATCTCGCGGACGCCCTCGAAGCTCATCCCCTCGGCGAAGACGTACCCCCGGAGGGAGCTCGGGACGAGCAGGGCGAAGACGACGTCCGGCTTCTCCTCGGTCCGGGCGAGCAGGGTGTCGGCGACCTCCCGCTCGTACCCGCGCGAGGTCTTGATCGCGAGCACCGCCTGGCGAGCGACGCAGGCCAGGGTCAGTTCGACCGGCGTGCCCGAGTCGTCGAGGTCCGCCGAGAGGCGTACCTCCACGCGGTCGCCGTAGCGGACCCCGACCGGGGCGGTTACCTCGAACGAGAGCGCGACCGGGGTGTTCGGGACGAGCGGGATGGAGACGGTCTCCTTTCGGGCGAACAGCTCCACCAGCCCGCGCTTCCCCGGCGGGTTCCACCGGACCGGCCACTCCGCCCCCTCGTCGGGATAGGCGGAGGTGTAGCCGACCTCGATGGTCAGCTTCACGGTCGCCGGGCCGGGCGCCCTGCTCGAGAGCACCGCCGAGAGGGTCGTGACCATCCCCGCCGTCACGTTGCGGACCGTGTCGTCCGCCGCCTGGAGCGTGAGGAACGCCTTGGTATCGTAGCGGGGGGTAGGGGTCGTCGGGGCCCGCTCCGCCGCGGGCAGGAGGACCGACGGCTCGGAGGCGGCCGGTTTCTTCTCCGCCGATTCGGTCGGGGTGCCGGAGAGCAGCCCGATCTCCTCCTCGTTGATCTTACCCGCCATCGATCCACCGGGGCCCTAGAGGCCCGAGAAGAAGTTGCCCCAGAGCCACGGCCCGACCTGATTGAAGAAGATGTACAGGGCAAAGCCGGTCATCCCGATCAGGACCGCGCCGATGAACGTGACCTGGAGGACCCGGACGTACTCCTCCTGGGTCGGCCGGCGGGCCATCCGGAGGATCCGACCATACTTCCCGTGGCCGAAGGTACGGAGTCGGCCGTCGAACTCGTCCTGAGCCCGGCGCGCGCGGTCGAGGAATGCCATGGTGCCCTAGTGCACGACGTCGAATTCGGGACCCGACCTGCGGACCGGTCCCGACCCTGTCGGCGTTCCCCCGAAAATCTGGGGGGATTTAACTCCGGTCACGACGAGCATGACGCGGATGGTGTTCTGCATCGTCGGGTCAACGGCGGCGCCCCAGATGATCCGGGCCGTCGGGCTGATCGTCTTCTGGACGACCTCAGCCGCCTTCTGGGCCTCGCTGACGGTCATGTCCGGGCCGCCGGTGACGTTGATGAGCGCGCCCGAGGCCCCGGCGATATCGACATGGAGGAGGGGCGAGTTGATCGCCTCCATCACGGCGTCCTCCGCCCGGTTCTCGCTCTCCGACTCGCCGATCCCGATGAGGGCGACCCCGCCGCCCTTCATGATCGTGCGGAGGTCGTTGAAGTCGAGGTTGACGAGGCCCGGCCGGGTGATGATCTCGGTAATCCCGCGGATGGCGCGGGCGAGCACCGAGTCCGCGACCTTGAACGCGGTCTGGATCGGGAGACGCGGGACGAGCTCGAGGAGCCGGTCGTTCGGGATCGTGATGACGGTGTCGATGGTGGCCCGCAACTTCTCGAGGCCCCACATCGCGTTCTCGCTGCGGACAAGCCCCTCGGAGGCGAACGGGAGCGTGCAGACGGCGATGGTGAGCGGGTTCCCGCCGTTCGCGTCCTTCGCGCACTGAGAGACCACGCCGGCCGAGCCCGTGCCCGTCCCCCCGCCGAGGCCGAGGGTGATGAACACCATGTCGGAGTTCGAGAGCGCCTTCTTGATCTCGTCCTCCGCTTCGTGCGCCGCCTGCTCCCCGACCTGGGGAAGCGCCCCGGCGCCGAGCCCGCGCGTGAGGCGCCGGCCGAGGAGGATCTTCCGCGGGGCGTGGATGGCGAGCAGATGCTGGGCGTCCGTGTTGCAGGCGACGAGCTCGACGCCCGAGATCCCCTCTTCGGCGAGCCGATTGATGGTGTTGCAGCCGCCCCCGCCGCAGCCGACGACCTTGATGTTCGTCTTGAGCGAGGCGAGCACCGCCTCCAGTTCAGCGTCGTCGTTGGTCGGCGGAGGGGGTTCCGGCCCGCGTCGGGTCTCCCCGGGCAGGTGCGCCAGAATCTCTTGCGCGAGCGGTCGCATCACGGTCTCTCTGGCGATAGGAGCAGGGAACCCATTATAAAGCGTTGGCCGCGAATCGGGGGTCGTGGAGTACTCCCGTTGGGCGCCCCTCTACCGTCGGATCAGCGAGGAGCTCGGCCTGCCGTTTGAGCGGGAGGAGGCGGCGTTCGCCCGCCTCCGGGAGCTCCTCCCGCCCGAGGCTCGCCAGCGCCCGCTGGAGCGGGTCGCCCGCCGCCTGAAGGGACGGGAGGTGGTCGTCGTCGGGCTCGCCCCCGACTCGGGCCCGCCCCCACTCTGGCGACGTCCCGCCGGGGCGGCCCGCCTCGCGGTGGTCGCCGCCGACGGGGCGACGACCGCCTGCCTGACGGCCGGCCTCGTCCCCGACGTGATCGTGACGGACCTCGACGGGCCGGTACCCGCCGAGCTCGCGGCCAACCAGCGGGGGAGCCTGGTTGTCGTCCACGCTCACGGAGACAACCAGGCCGCGGTCGCCGAATGGATGCCGCAGTTCCCCGGCGAGCTGGTCGGCTCTTGGGCCGGCCCGCCGCGAGATGGGATCATCGACGTGGGGGGCTTTACGGACGGGGACCGGGCAGCCTTCCTCTCGGAGCACGTGGGAGCACGACGGATCCTGCTCTGGGGCTTCGACTTCGCGCGGGTCGTCGAGCCCGACCCCGAGGCCGAGGCGCGCAAGCGGACGAAGCTTGCCTGGGCCGACCGCCTCCTCCGGGAGCTCGCCTCCGAAGGCCGGGTTCCCCTCCTGACCTGGGAACGCGACGGGACGCTCTCCCCCTATCCCGGTGGGATCAAGGGCGCGTCAACCAGGTAGACGACGTTCTGCCCATCCTCGTAGAGCGGGAGGAACGGCACCTCGCCGAGCCACTGGATGGCCGCGGAGGAGAGCGGTACGGCAAGGACCGACGGGTTGAGGGCCACCCCGCCGTACATGACCGAGTCGACCGCGACCAGGTCGATCGGACGAAGCGTGTACGGTGTACCCGAGCTCCGTAACTCGGCGTAGGCTTGGTCGACCTGGCTGGCGCCCCCCGTAAAGAGGATGGGAGTCGTCGTCCACGTCGCGGGATTTCCGTCGACGCCGAAGATCAGGGAGGAGAGCCGGTGGTCGGTCGCCACCGTCCACGTCGGCGGGGCCGCGATGCCGACCCACATCCAGAGCGCTGCGTCGCCGTGCGTGAGCCCCTCCTCAAACCCGCCAAGGTACGCCTGCGGAGGGTAGACGATCGCGGCGTTGGCGGCGACGAGCACGACCAATCCGAGGGAGGCCGCCACGGCGGCGCGTCGCCCGGCCCGGTGGTCGATCCGGGCGACCAATCGGGCGGAGCCGACGGCGGCCAGCAACCCGACCGGGATGAGCAAGTACTCGGCATGCCGAGAGGGCGGGATCGCCTCCACGAACCCCTGCAAGGAGCTGCCGAGCTCCGAGGCGGCGAGGGTGGCGACGGCGGAGATCGCTAGGACCCCGAGCCAGGTGAGCGTGAACGGTCCGAGACGCGAGGTGGCCAACAACCGTCGGCTCCCGGCGCAGAGGATGGCGAGCAGCAGCACGGGAGCGAACCAGAGGATCGCGAGGGGCGCGGTCGTCTGGGTCGTCCCCGGGATCGGGACGACGAGGAGGACGGCAATCCCCCCGAAGATCCCGACAGCCAAGAGGACCGCGTCGCGCACTACGCTCCGGTCCGTCGGGAGGCGAACCCATGCCCGCCGGGGAACGAACCGCCGGCGTCGCACGTAGATGAGGAACCCCGTGGTGACGACCGCGAGGAGGCCGGCAGCCTCGAGCGCGGCGAAGCCAACCAGCGAGCTGTGCCCGAGCCCGGGGAGCAGCACCTTCGAGACGAACGAGTAGGTTCCGTAGAACCAGAAGGTAAGGGTCGCGGTGATGAACGCTCCCAGGAACAGGAGTTCTCGGGCCGGGAAGCGACGGCTCCAGAGGCCGGGGCGCCAGAGCTCCAGCAGGAGCAGGCCACCGAGGGCGCCCAGGACGAAGAAGTACGTCGACAGATGATGCGTGACGATCAGCGTCCCCCCCGTGAGGGCGAGCGGTAGGTACCAGCGGACCTCCCGCCGGCTCTCGAGGAACATCCAGAGTGCGGCCACGGCCAGGAGGTCTCCGAGAGCCGCCGGGGCGGGATGGGCCAGGGTGAAGAGCCGGGGCATCGCGACCGAGGCGAGCGCCGCCCCCAGGAGCGCGATGAGGTCGTGGGGATAGAGCCTCCGGAAGAGGAGAAAGAGCGGGAACACCGACAGGACAGCGACGGTCGGGATCAGGATGGTCAGGGCGGAGAACGCGCTGAGCCCGAGCGCTCCGCCGCCGGCCCCGGCGAGCAGATAGATCCCCGGAAAGTCCGGGTAGGCCGAGCCCCAACCGGCGTAGGCAGCGCCGTGCGGAAGATGACCCGTCGCGAGCAGGGCCGCGGTGAGGGTGTAGTACTCGCCGCTATCCGAACCGAAGACCGCGTAGGAGAGAAACGGTTCGAGCGCCACGAAGACGAGGAGGAGCGCCAATCCCGCCAGGAGAACCGCCACCTCGGGCCGGACGGGGGGCACGACACGGGTCGACCCACCGGCCCCGGCCCGCGTCGCGGAGGCGGTAGAGTCTCGCGTCGTGAGCGGACCGACATCGCGCGGGTCCAAAATCGTGGCGCCCGACCCGCTGCGTGCCCGGGGGCCCACTGCCCCGGCCATACCCATAAATAGGGGGGCTTGGTGCGCCCGCTCCAAGGAACGGACCCGTGGTACCTTCCCGAGCCTCCAAGTCGAAGGGGCGAGCCTCGAAACCCGCCCATGCGAAGCCCGTTCGCAAGGCCGCCAAACCCGCCCCAAAGAAGGCGGCGCCTTCGAAACCGTCGAGAGCCGGAAAGAGCTCCGCGCCGGCCCAGGAGGCCGCCCCCGTCCCCATCGTGCCCGCGATCCGTCGATCGGACGGACGTCGCCACCTTCTCTCGCTCTCCTTCGTGCGGGACGGGGACGAGTTCCTTGCCCGCATGGAGACGGACGCGGGTCACATCACAGAGCTCAAGAACCGCGCCCTCGACCAGCTGTTGACCCTCGTGGCCGGCGAGCTCGAGGACCTGCTCGAATAGCGGGTTGCCGGGCCGGGGTTACTTCGGGATTCCGGCCGGGTCGAAGAGGCCGGTCTCCACCTCGTAGGTGGCAGGGCGTCCGCGGGTGTCGACGACCCGAACGACCTCCACGGGGTGGGGTGTTAGGGGTCCGGACGGCAAGCGTCGGACGACCTGGATCCCGAAGGTGCCGAGCGGGCCGAAGCTCCGTCGCCGGCCCCACCGGCCGACCACGACGACGCTGTCCGGGCGGACCTCCACGAATCGAGGCGCCGGCGAGACTGCGTAGAAGGCGCTCCCCAGGATGAGCAACCCGGCGACGATGAGGAAGAGTTCGAGCCCTTCCCGGACCCCGGGACGGCCCGCGTTAGCGCTCGTGAGGTCGAGGGCCGAGAGCACCGCCGTGAGCAGGAGCACCGCACCGGCGTAGACCACCGCGATGCGGACGGCCCGCTCCCACCCGCCCCGGTTCTTTCGCACGTCGACGGGAGGGAGGGTAGGCTCGGTCGAGCGCGGAGGAGGTCGCTCCCGTGGGATCCGGACGGCTCGAGGGGCGCTCACGATGTCGCCGGAGTTCAGAGGGTCGGGGGGTTCCGATAAAACCACCGGTCGGAGGGGGGTCGTCGCGCGGAGAAGGGTCCGCTCAGTTCTCGAGCGCCGAGTCGACCCCCGCAGCCCCACCGCCGTGCGGGCGAGGCAGAGGTTTCGTGAGGTCGACGAGCGGAACCTTCCGGGCGATCTCCTTCGCCATCGCGGAGCAGGAGGAGGGCGGGACGGGTCGGTCCGTGTAGCCGGGGAGAGCGAGGTCGTAGGTCACCACCTTCTTCTCGGCGACGGTCTCCCAGACCGCGCGGAAGACCCGGGAGGCGGCTTCGCGCTCGCCGAGGTGCCGGAGCAGGAGCTCGACGCAGAGGATTTCGGCGACTGGGTCGGCCTTGTCCTGGCCGGCGTACTTCGGCGCTGACCCGTGGACCGGCTCGAAGACCGCCAGGGTGTCCCCGTAGAGGGCCCCGGGAGCGATCCCGAGCCCGCCGGCCAGCCCGGCACACAGGTCGGAGAGGATGTCACCGAAGAGGTTGGTCGTGACGATCACGTCGTACTCGGACGGCTTCTTCACGAGCTGCATGCACATGTTGTCGATCAGACGCTCGTCCGACGTGAGGTCCGGGTACTTCGCGGCCATTTCCCGGTACGCGGTCTGGAAGAGCGCCCCGGTGGTCTTCATGATGTTCGCCTTGTGGACGCCGGTCACGTGGTGCCGGTGCTCCCGGCGGGCCATCTCGAACCCGAACTTGCAGATCCGGTCGCACGCCTTGCGTGTGATGACGTTCACGGTCTCCCCGGCCGAATGGTCCCGGTCGACCCAGTGCTCGACGCCGGAGTACAGCCCCTCGGTCGCCTCCCGGACGACGATCAGGTCGGTCTCCGGGTACCGCGTCCCCTCGCCCGCGATCGACCGCGCAGGCCGCACGGAGGCATAGAGGTCGAGCTCCTGGCGAAGCGCGACGTTCACGGAACGGAAGCCGCCCCCGATCGGCGTGGTGATCGGACCCTTGAGCGCGAGTCGATTCTTGCGGACCGAATCGAGGACCTCCGCAGGGAGCGGCGTCCCGTGAGCACGGATCGCGGTCTCGCCGGCCTCCACGACCTCCCAGTCGATGCCGACTCCCGTGGCGTCCGCCACGAGGCGGGCGGCGGCGGTGACCTCGGGGCCGATCCCGTCGCCCGGAATCAGCGTCACGCGGTACGACATCGATGCCTCCGGCTCGACCGAGCGTTGGCCAGATTTAAGCAGCCGGCCGCGGGCTCTTGCCCTCGACCGGAACCGCGGGTGGAGGGCGGACCTGGGCGAGCACCGCGCGCGTCACCCGGTCGCGAACCTGGCTTTCGTCGGTGAGTGTCGACCAGATGGTAACGACCCCGTCCCAGGTCGTGGGGGAGAGGTCCGTGACCTGGAGCCGGGGGGAGATGGGCGGGGCGGCCGGGGGAGGGAACACCGTCTCGATCGCGGGAAGGGCGGCCTCGACGGCCTCGGGCGTCGTGGTATGGGGGAAGGTCATCCGGACCCGGTAGGCTTTGGCCCCGCCCGGGCGCGGCTGCACGATGAGAGAACCGAGCACCATCGAGTTCGGTACCTTGGCGGTCCCTCCCCCGTCCAGGCCGATGAGCGTGTAGACCAGGCCCACGTCCTCGACGACCCCGGTGTAGCTCGGAAGGAGGCTCTCGTGAGGATAGCTCGGGGGGAGGACCCCGAAGCTCGAGTTCACGAGGCTCACCCGGTCCCCCGGTCGGAACGGGTTCGAGACCACGAGCAACAGCCCGGCGAAGACGTTCGCGAGGACGGTTTGCGCCGCCAGCCCGAGGACAATACCGGCGAACGCGCTCCCGAGGAAGATCGATTCTGCGGAGACCCCGGCGAGGTCCGAGAGCGCCAGGACCGCCACCACCGCGACGAGGAGGTTCAGGAAGAGGCGCACGGCCGCGCCGTGCCGGCTCTGCCCCCGGCGGTGGAGGACTGCGGTCGTGGTGGCCGTAACCGACCGGGCCGCGACGAACGCGACCAGCACGACCGCGCCGGCCTCGAGCAGCACGACCTCCGCAGTGGTGAAACTGGAGAGGAACCGGTGAGGGAAGACCGTGAACAGCACGTAGAGGGCGACGGCGAGCGCCGTGACCAGGACCAGGTTTCGGACGAGGGTGCGGAGTTCGTGGTCCGGCGGGGGGGAGGCCATCGCGGTGGGGAGCCACGGGCCGCCATAGCACTTTTCATTCGGGCGGGCTGGTAATAATCAGTATTCTTATATTACAAAGAAATACCAGTCCCGATGTACTTGACTCCCCACCCCGAAGTCCTAGCACGCGACTGGCTACCCCCGGTCGTCCTGGGGCGGGAGCGCGAGGTCGCAGAGGCCGTCCGTCGCCTCGACCCCCCGCACCCCGCAGCCCCGCCCCCGTGGATCGTCGGCGTCGTCGGCCCCCCGGGGAGCGGATCGAGCTCGATCGCGCGTCGCGCCGCCCGGGAAGTGTCGGACCGCCTCCGTCAGGAGGGCTCGGGCACTCGCCCCCGCCTCCTCTGGGCGCGGACCGCCGGGCTGAGGGGCACCCACGGTGTCGCGGTCGCCCTCCTCCGTCACCTCGACGAGGGGTTCGACGGTCGGGGGTTCTCGGTCACCGAGATCCTCGCCGGCCTCCTACGACGGCTGCGCCGCGAGGAGCAGCCGGTCGTGCTGGTTCTCGACGATGTGCGGGTCGGCGGCCCAGACCTCGGTCCTCTGCTGAAGGCCCTGGGCGCGCCGGACCGGTTCCTCCCCGAAGGGGAGTACGGCCTCCCGCCGACCTGGACGCTCCTGGCAGGAACTCCCGAGGGGTGGGCCTCGACCCTCGGCTCCGCCGATTCTCCTGGCACGCTCGGTCGCCCCGTCGGGGTCGCCCCCTACTCCGGCCACGGGCTCGCGGTGGTCGTGCGGGACCGTGCCGCACGGGCGCTCGGGCGACCGCCGGACGATGAGCTGGTCGAACGGATCGTTGAGGAGTCGGTCGCGGACGGAGGCGGCGCCCGACGCGCGGTCGACCTCCTCCGACGCGAGCTCGTGGGTGGGGGCTTCCGCCCGCCGATGACATCGGTCATTCCGACACGGCCCGCCGTGGTCGAAGTCGAGCTCCGGGTCGTCCGCGCAATCGAGGCCGCCGTACGCAACCGGGAGGCCCGGGTCGGCGACGTCCGCCGGCACGAGGCCGAGCTAGCGCACGCGCAGGGCGCACCGCCGCTCCCCCCGACGACGCTCTGGCGACGGATCGTCCGGCTGGAGCACGCTGGCTACGTCGCCCGCGAGATCCGGCCGGGCGGGGTCGGGGGAACTCGCTCGGTCCTCCGGTTGCTGACGCCGGTAGAGGAGTGGGTCACGACGCCGCGTCGTCTGGATACTCATCGAGCCGACGCACCGTGGACCGGCTCGACCCGGACCGAGGCAGGTCGGGAGCCTCTGGGAGAGGCGCCGATTCCGGGGCCAGCACGTCCTCTTTCCGGCCCAGCTGGCTGAGCACGCTGCGAGCCAGGACCGGCGAGTGCAGGGCCCGGGTGACCCGCTCGAGCGGGGCCTGGCGAAGCGCCTCACGGTCGGCAAACCCGGCGCGGAACAGCATCCGCGCGCGGACCCGCCCGATCCCGCGAAGGCGCACCAGGTCGAGGAGCTCCTCGCGGGCTCCGTACTGGACGCGCAGCGAGAGGTCGGAGATCGCGCGCCCCAGCCGACGCTGGAACACCGAGGCGAGACGGCCGGTAGCGAAGAGGAGCCACTGAGCGTCCTCGACCTTGGTGCGGAGGTCCCCCGCCCCGATCCCGAACCGCTCGGTGAGCTCGAGCAGCGGGACCTCGTCGATCCACGCCTCGAGGACCGTGGCGACCTTGAGCGTCGCCAGCAGCGCGTCCAGGTCGAGGTGCATGGGGGGCTCGTCGGGCTTCACCAAGAGCTCCTCGGCCTCGTCCGTGAAGCGGGTGAGGAGGTCGGCCTCCTCGCCGCGCCGCAAGTAGAGAGGGGGCAGGTCCGGCGTGGCCGCGATCGCCGCGAGCAAGGCGAACGGAGAGACGCCGATCGGGGCGCGCTCGAGCACCTGACGAAGGACGACCGCGCTAAGCGGGTCGAGGTACATCTCGCTGGTCAGCGAGCCGAACCGAGTCGCGCGAAGGGTCGTGCCTCGTTCCAGGAGGTCGTTCTCCTCGAGGAAGCGCCGCACGTTCTTGACTTTGGTCTCGAGTTCGACGAGCGGCAGGGTCCGGCCGTAGAAGGTCGCGGCGAAGAAGGAGGTCAGCTCGGCCTCGCTCCGTACCGCGGCGCTGGCGACGAGCGCGAGCACGTGCATGCGGAGCGCCGGCTCGGCCGCGAGTCGACTGACGACATCCTCGGGTGGCGCGCTCAGGTAGCCATCCAAGAGCCGCTCCACGTCGTCCGGGGTCCGGGCGAGCAGAAGGGCCTCGCCCGCCGCGTCGAACCGGGGTCGCCCCGCTCGGCCGAGCATCTGCTGGATCTCCCCCGCGGCGATCGGCGCCTGCATCCCGAGGCGGTCGTCGTACCGGGTCGTGTCGCGCACGACCACCCTTCGGGCAGGGAGGTTGATCCCTGCGGCGAGCGTCGGGGTCGCGACGAGCGCCTTCAGGGTCCG
>JASHYQ010000113.1 GCA_030042955.1 Thermoplasmata archaeon | reverse complement strand
CTCCGTAGGAAGGAGCGATCCCGAATCCCTGGCCTTCGCCGACCACGACGTCGGCTCCGTACGACCCGGGCGGCTCGAGGACCGTGAGGGCGAGTGGGTCGGCCGACACGACCAGCGGCACGTCCTGGAGGATCCCTTTGACGTCCCAGAGACCCTCGTCGACATGACCGAACCCGTTGGGCACGTCGGCGAGCATGCCGAACACGTCGTGGCCCGCCACGGCGCGACGGACGAAGTCGAGGTCGAGGCGCCCCGTGCGGGGGTCGTAGGGGATCTCGTCCAGCGTGAGCCCCGCTCCGGCCCCGTAGTTCGTGAGCACGCTCTTCTCCTCCCACGGAAGGCTGGCGGGGATCAGGAAGCGCTTGCCCTCGTGGATGCGCCGGCACAGCAGCAGGGCTTCGCCGGCGGCGGTCGCCCCGTCGTAGAGCGAGGCGTTCGCGACGTCGAGTCCCGTCAGCTCCACCCAGAGGCTCTGGAACTCGAAGAGGGCCCGAAGCATCCCCTGGCTCGCTTCGGGTTGGTACGGGGTGTACGAGGTGAGGAACTCGCCGCGGGAGAGGATGGAGTCGACCGCCGCGGGGCTGTACCGGGTCGAGATCCGCCCTCCGAGGAAGCTCGAGAACTTGGAGAGAGGACGGTTCCGGTCGAGGATCTTGTCGACGTGGGCGACCACCTCCGGCTCCGCGAGGCCGGCCGCAATCCCAATCCGGCCGATCCGGGCCTTCTTCGGTACGTCGGCGAAGAGAGCGTCCACGGACGGGATGCCCAGCGCATCGAGCAGGGCCTGTTCCTCGCCGGGCTCGTCCGGTATCCATCGCGGCAAGGTTGTCACCGGGGAGGGCGAGCGGCCCGGACCATAAATCCTAGGGGGCCGGTGACGGCTCCTGCCCCCTCGCAAAGGTATTCGGGCGCCGGGCCTCGGGCCCGCCGAACGGCTCATGTGCCCCCAGCGCTCCCTCGAGCATCGGCATCGCGGTGCACCCCCTCCGGCGCCTCCGTCGGTGGAGATCCTCGACGTGGCGTTCCACCGGGCGTCGCTCGCCACCCCTCACGGTCAGACCAAGCCGGAACGGGACCGTCGGCGCGCCGAGCTCAAGATTGTCCGGGCGGGCGCGACGGTCGTCCGGCACCTCCGTCTCGAGAGCCGCCGCTTTCTGAAGCCGCCTCTGACGTCGTTCGAACGCACGCTCGTCATCGAGCGGTTCGGGGAGGGAACCCTCGACCGGGCTCTCGCCCGAGTGCGACGGGCCGAGGAGCGGATCCGAGGACTCCAGCACGAGGCGGAGCGGAGTACCCGACGTCTTCACGGCCCTGAGATGCTAGGTGACGCGGTCCGTTCCTACTACGGGCGCCTCTCGAGCTTTGTCCGCGAGGTCGACCCGGACCTCCTTCGCCTTCGGGAGGTGGACCGGTTTCTCGCCGGGCGGCCCAAGGTCAACCCCGACCAGCCGACGCTCGTGGTGGCCGGCTTCCCGAATGTGGGAAAATCCTCGTTGGTCGGCCGCCTCTCGACCGCCCACCCGAAGGTCGCGGACTACCCGTTCACCACCCTGTCGATCGCCCTGGGCCATGCGGATGTCGGCTTCGACCGCCTCCAGGTCGTGGATACCCCGGGCGTCCTCGGCCGGGCCCGCCGCGCCAACCCGGCGGAGGCCGAGGCGGAGGCGGCGGTGCGTGGCGCAGCGACCGTGGTCGTGTTCCTCCTCGACCCGACCGGGACGGGAGGTCACACCCTCGAGGAACAGGAGCAGCTGCTCGAGCGTTGGCGGACCGAGCTACCGAACCTCCCGATCCTTCCCGTCGAGACCAAGTCCGACCTGCTTCGTCGAGAGACGGACCGCCTCCAGGTCTCCTCCGTGACCGGCGAGGGAGTAGCGGAGCTGCAGCGACGGATCCGCGAACTGGTGAAGCCGAAAGGCGAGCTCCCCCCGATGGAGGAGGCGCTCGTCGAGTCGCCCCCGGAAATCGAGGACCTGCCGACCCCTCCGCCGAAACGAGGACGCCGGGCCCGGTCCGGGTAGCCGGGCCGGCGACCCGATCCCTCTCCCTCAGAGCGAGAACGTAGGTCCGTTGCCTGGGAGCAGGACGTCCGCGGTCGGGCTTAGCGCGTCCCGGAGGGCTTCGCGACGGTCTCCGTGCATCAGGATCACGGTCTCGGCACGGGTCGACTGGGCGAACCGCACCAGGTCCGAGTGCCCCGCGTGGGCGGAGAAGTCGTACTTTTCGAGCTCGCACTCCGGCCGGATGACCGTATCGTCGATCGTGAGGGTCCCGGTGTCGAGGAGCTGGCGTCCGTTCGACCCCTCGACCTGGAAGCCGGTGAGCAGGATCGACGAGTTCGCGTCGTGGTAGAGCTCCCCGATGTAGTACAGCACCGGGCCGCCGTCGAGCATCCCTCCCGTCGTGATAATCACCTCGGCCTCGCGGAGCGCCTTCTTGCGGTCGCCCGGGTGCTCCACGACGTTGACCCCCTCGAGGGCCCGGCGGAACCGTTTCGAGTCGGCGAGGTAGTCGGGGGCGCTCAAGTAGATCCGGTTGACCGCTCGGGCCATCCCGTCAAGGTAGGTCTCGAACCCGGCGGAGGCGAGGGTCATCAGCACCTCTTGCGCGCGGCCGACGGCGAACGCCGGCACAATGACCTTCCCCCCGCGTTCGACCGTCTCTGCGACTTTCGCCCGGAACCGGCGCTCGGTCTCCTTCCGGTCCGGGTGGTCCTTCCCCGCGTACGTCGACTCCATCACGAGGACGTCGCACTCGAGCGGCTCGGCCCCTCCGACCAGGTGGGTCGCGTGCGTCTGGAGGTCGCCCGTGAAGAGGATGTCCTTCTCCCCGCGGTAGAGCATCATCGACGCACCGGGGATGTGGCCCGCCGGGGTGAACTCGATCTCGATCCCACGGTGGCGAAACGTCGCGTGGCGGTCTACCGCCGTCGCCTGGGAGTGGAGGGAGTGGATGTCCGCGGTCGTGTACGGCGCGAGGTAGCCGTTCAGGCGCGCGACCTTGAGGGCGTCCCGGGTGAGCAGGTCCGCGACGGCGAGGGTGACCGGGGTGCCGAGGAGACGTGCCTTGGGGAGGCGCGAGAGGACCGGGGTCATGCCCGAGTGGTCCAGATGGGCGTGGGAGAGGACCGCGAGGTCGATGTTCGTCGGAGCAGGCCTCGGGTAGGACGGCGGGTCCGTCGGGGTCATGCCGTAGTCGCAGAGGAGCGTACGGCCTTGGTCGCGAATGACGAGCCCGAGCGACCCGATCTCGGAGGCTCCGCCGAGAAACTGAAGTTCCATCGACGGGGCGAGCGGCTGACCCAGATAACATCATGCGGGCCGGGAGGAGGCTCGCCGGCGAAGAAGCCGTCATTAATGCCCCGCTCGTCCCGGAGACCGTGACGGACCCTACCCGGGGCGACCTCGACATCCTCTACCGGGTGAGCGTCGCGGTGCACCGGGTCTTCCGGGACGTGGCAAGCTCCCCGCACCGGGGCGACGTGGTGGCGATGGGGGCGACCGGGAGCCCGACCGAGGAGATCGACCGCCTGTCCGAGGCCGAGATCCTGAAGGTGCTCGATGCGGAGGGCGTCGACTGGGACCTGGTCTCGGAGGAGATCGGCTCGGTGAGCCGGGGAGGGGGCCGGACGCTCATCGTCGACCCGATCGACGGGACCCAGAACGCGCTCCGGAACCTCCCCTTCTCGACGGTCTCCCTCGCGCTCGGTCGTCGGGACCTGAGCGGCATCGACATCGGGCTGGTGCGGGACCTGTTCCGCGGCACGACCTACTGGGCGACCCGCGGCGGGGGGGCGTTCCGCGACGGGAGGCCCATCACCACGCGGGCCTGGAACCCGCGAACGGAAGTGCTGTTCGCGAACCTCGGACGCCACGCGAGCCCGCGCGTCGCCCGGTTCGCGGTCAAAGGACGTCGGGTCCGATCGCTCGGCTGCGCTAGCCTCGAGATCCTCTCCGTCGCAGAAGGCGGAGGGGATGCCTATCTGTTCGAGAACACCCCCAATACCCGGAACCTCCGTGCGACCGACCTCGCCGGCGCCTACCGGGTCCTCCTGGAGGCCGGCGGAGGGCTCCAGGATGCGGACGGCCACTCCCTCGACACCTTCCCCCTCACGGTCGACCGGCGCACCAGCGTCTTCGCCTGGGGGGACCCCGCCTTCGCGAAATCCGCCGTCGCGGAGGGCTACCTATGAAGATTGGCGTCACGGCGAACCCCCGGAAGCC
>JASHYQ010000112.1 GCA_030042955.1 Thermoplasmata archaeon | reverse complement strand
GGGGTCAGGAAGCCGGTCCCGTTCAGCGAGAGACCCGCCTGCACGGCGGGGAAGAACGGTCCGCTCGCGTTGACCCAGCTCTTCACCGTCGCGTTGTCCGTGTCGGGGAAGGTCGGGGCTCCGGTCCACGTGAGGCCAAGCTGCGCCCACAGCTGGCGGACGCTCGCGTTCCCCAGCGCGGGGAAGACCGAGTCGTTCCCGAGGGTCGCGGCGGTCGTTACCGTGACCGTCCCCTTGCCCGTCGTGGCCGAGATGCCGGCGAGGCTCACCGTCGTGTTGTACACTGCGATCTGGCTCGACAGGGCCGGCGCCACCGTAACGTTCTGGATGTACGGTCCGACGGCCGAGACGGTCAGGGGGTACCAGGCCGTCGTGTAGCCGGCGGTCGCCAGGACCACGTCGAACGTCCCGGGGTAGGCACCGATCGAGTAGAACCCGGTGTCCGTCGGGGCCGTGAAGATCGCGTGGGACACCGTGTCGTAGAGGGTGACGTTGCCGACCCCTACGACCGGGGCTCCGGAAGCGATCTTGACCCGTCCGGTCACGAGGTAGTTCTGGATGACCAGCTTCTCGGGTGCGGGAGTTCGCGAGGAGATCGTCACCGCGGTGAGGTTGTAGAGCGTGGTCGCGCCGGGTTCGGCCGCCCGAAGGACCCAGCTACCGAGCGGGGCCTTGAGGGAGAAGTTGCCGGTCGAGGTGGTCAGGTTGCTGACCAGGACCGCGGTGTTGTAGTTCGGGTCGAGCAGGGAGACCCGCCCGCCCACCACGGCACCCCCGGCCGAACTCACGTTCCCGGTGAGGGTCGCGGTGTAGGTGACCACCTGGATGTCGGTCAGCGTGGGGGGTGGGTAGAGCGTCGTCGTCAGGTCGGAGGCATTGAGGGAGTAGTAGACGGGGGCCACGCTCTGCGGCAGGATACCGACCGGAGTGGCGAAGCCCGGGAGGGTGATGTTGGTCTGGACGGGAACGTAGACCCCCCACCAGCCCGGCTGGAGGGCCCCACCGGTGCCTCCGCTCGTGAACTGGAACGCGCCGCCCGAGCCGTTGACGGTGGTCGTGAACACCGCACCGGTGGCCCGCGAGACCAGGTCGACCTGTACACCGGCCGGAACCGGGGTGACACCACCCGGCTGCTCGACGATTCCGTTCAGCGTGTACTTCGGCGACGAGGCGCTCGCGACCCCGACCAAGGCGGCTAGCGTGCTTGCCAGCACCACCATGGCCAGGACCCACAGCGCGGCGTGGGACCAGTGCCGGACCACCTGCTTCACGACTCCCTTTTTCCTCGCCCCCTCATCGGGGGCGCGGGCGCGAACTTGGCCCCGCTACTTATAGCTTGCACCTCAGATGGCACGCCCTGAAGGGCGCGCGGCGGCGCTCAGCGGTAGATGCCCTGCACCGGCTCGGCGCGCGCCGCGGCTCGCTCACGCATCAGCCGCTTCTCGTACTCCTCGTACGCCCGCAGGGAATCGGCGTCGCAGGAGGCGCGAACTTGGTGGAGGGCGGCGTCAAAGTGGGCGCGGGTGACCTTGGAGGCCTTGATGTTCTCGCGGAGGGCGGTGAGGCCGGCCTCGCGGCAGAGGGCGGCGAGGTCGCTCCCGACGTACCCTTCCGTCTTCGCGGCGATCGCGTTCAGGTCCACGTCGTCGGCGAGAGGCATCCCTTTCGAGTGGACCTTGAGGACCTCGAGCCGACCCGCGACGTTGGGCGGTTCAACGTAGAGGAGCCGGTCGAACCGACCGGTCCGTAGGAGCGCCTCGTCGAGGATATCGGGACGGTTCGTCGCCGCGATGACGAGCACCCGCTCGAGGCTCTCGAGGCCGTCGATGGAGGTGAGGAGCTGGTTGACGATGCGCTCGGTCACGCCGCTCGACGTCTGGAGCCCGCGCCGGGGGGCGATCGAGTCGATCTCGTCGATGAAGACGATCGAGGGGGAGGCCTGCCGGGCCTTCTTGAAGATCATCCGGATCGCCTTCTCGCTCTCGCCGACCCACTTGCTCATCACCTCGGGTCCCTTGACCGAGATGAAGTTCGCCTGGCTCTCGGTCGCGGCCGCCTTGGCGAGCAGGGTCTTCCCTACGCCCGGGGGTCCGTAGAGGAGGATCCCGCGCGGGGGTTCGATCCCGATGTGGCGGTAGGCCTGGGGGTTCTTGAACGGCAGCTCGACAGACTCCTCTAGGATCCGGCGCACCCGCTCGAGCCCTCCGACCTCGTCCCACCGGGTGGTGGGGATCTCGACCGTGACGTCCCGGAGGCTGGACGGCTCGATGGTCTTGAGCGCCTCGCGGAAGTCGGTCTCGGTGACCTTCATCCGCTCGAGGAGGGAAAGGGGGATCGGCTGGTCGAAGTCGATCTCGGGAAGGTACCGGCGCAGGGCTCGCATGGCCGCTTCCCGGGCCAGCGAGGAGAGGTCGGCCCCGACGAACCCGTGGCTCTGGGCGGCGAGGTCCCGGAGGACGCGCTCCCGGTCCTTCTCGGATCCGTCGATCGGCATCCCGCGCGTGTGGATCTGGAGGATCTCGAGCCGACCCTCCATCGTGGGGACCCCGATCTCGATCTCTCGGTCGAACCGTCCCGGACGACGGAGCGCGGGGTCGATCGCCTCTTCCCGGTTCGTCGCCGCGATGACGATGACGTTCCCCCGGCCCGAGAGCCCGTCCATGAGCGTGAGGAGCTGGGCGACCACGCGCCGCTCGACCTCTCCGACGACCTCGTCGCGCCGGGGCGCGATCGAATCGAGCTCATCGATGAAGATGACGCTCGGGGCGTTCTTCTCCGCCTCCTCGAACTTCTCGCGGAGCTCCTTCTCGCTCTCGCCGTAGTACTTCGAGATGATCTCGGGCCCCTGGATCCCGATGAAGTGGGCGCCCGCCTCGTTGGCGACCGCCTTCGCGATGAGGGTCTTGCCGGTCCCGGGCGGCCCGTACAGCAGCACCCCCTTGGGCGGGGTGATCGCGAGCCGGTCGAACAGCTCGGGGTGCTTGAGCGGAAGCTCGATCATCTCGCGGACCCGCCCGAGCTTCTCGGTGAGGCCGCCGATGTCCTCGTACGATATCCGGGGAGCGGCGACCTCGGTCTCGCTGACCGTCTCCTCCTTGATCGTGATCAGCGTCGCCGGCGCGACCTGAACGTAGCCCTTGGGCTGCGTCGCGACGACCATGAACGGGAGCGAGCCGCCCATCAGGAAGACGCCGGGAATGACGAAGACGTCCCCCCGGACGAACGGTCGCCGGGCGAGGGCCTTGGCGACAAAGCTCTCGAGCCCCGGGCCGAGGTCCATGCGGGCGGAGCCTGCGTAGATGGGGGCGATGGTGACGGAGTCGGCGTTCGGGCAGTCGATCCGCTGGACCGTGATCCGGTCCCCGATGCTGACCCCGGCGTTACGTCGGACCACCGCCTCGATGCGGACCAGTCCCTTGCCCTCGTCATCGGGTTGGGCGCGGCTCACGACCGCCGGGGTCCCTTTCCGCCCCCGGATCTCGACGACATCGCCGAGTCCGACCTTGAGGCGCTGCCGAGTCTGGACATCGATGCGCGCGGTGCCGAGCCCGATGTCCTGCTGGAAGGCTTCCGCAACCCGGAGCGTGATGGACTCGCCCATCGACAGCGTTCGGACGCTCGGGCGGGTAAAAGGTTGCCGTTAGACAGCCGCGACCGGAGAGACGGTTCGGACGCTCCGGAGGACCTCCTCACGAACGGAAGCAAGATATGGTGCGGCCCACGTCGAACGGGCCGTGCCGCACGTGCCCGCCACGTCCTCCGTCCTCCTGCGGCTTCTGACCGCTGCCGGCTACCGCGTCGACCACCGGGCCGATGTCGCGGTCGCCACCCGTCTTCGGGACCGACGAGCGGTCGTGATCGCCCCGGCCTCCCGGTCCCCTGTCGAAGTGGAGAGCCTCTTTCCCGCCGACTCCGTCCACCGAATCCTCGTCTACGATGACGACCCCGGGCCGGCGGCGCGCGATGTCGCGGGCGACCGCGGGATCGAGGTCCTTGACCCTGCCACGCTAGGCCCAGCGCTCGGCGAGCTCCTGCTTCCCGCCGTTCTCGGTGCTGGCGAAGCGGAGCTGGACGAAGGCATGGACACTCCGTTCGCGCTCCTCCCCGCAGGGGCCCGGATCGTGCGGCCTCGCGTCGGGCGGGCCGAGGCCGAAATCCTAGCCGGGGTGGACGGGCCCCGGTTCACCCTCCGTCTCGTACCCTACTATGTTGCCCCGTACCGGGTGCGGCCCGCCTCCGCTTCGGGGGTCCACGGCCCACCTCTCGACCGAACTATCGCGGTTCAGGCGGTCTCTCGCCGGGCCGAGGTCTGGGAGGAGGGGGACCGGGAGCTGGTAGCGGAGCTCGACGTACCGCACCAGTACATCGCGCCGGAGGTCGGGGTCCAGGAGGCCGCCGGGATCGCGATGGAGGCGATCCGTCGGTACCACGTGGTCCATGTGGACCATACGGAGCAGCACGGAGGGGCGCTCGTGATCGAGACCCGTCGGGTGCCTCCGTCCGCAGACGACATTCGTCTCGGCCCCCTCCAGCTGGTGTATCTTCCGCACTGGTACGCCGAGGGTCACGGAGGACGGGTCGTCCTGGACGCGGTGACCGGGCGGCGCGCCGCGGCCCCCGCCTCGGCCGGAGAGGCCCCGGCGTTCAGCGTCAAATAGCCCCCCCCGCTCCACGGGACCGTGTTCATCGACCAGTTCCGCATCGGACCGTACCTGAACTTCACCTATCTCGTGGCCGACCGGGAAGGGGGCGACGGGGTCGTGATCGACCCGTCGTACGGGATCGACCCGGTGCTCGCCGGGATCGACGCGAAGCGCGTCAAGGTGCGCTACATCCTGAACACGCACAGCCACATGGACCACTACGCAGGTAACCAGGACGTCCGGGAGCGGACCGGAGCCAAGGTCATCGCCCACCGCGTCGCTCCGCTCAAGCAGGACCTATCGGTCGACGACGGGGACGAGTTCAAGGCCGGCCCGATCCGCTTCACGGTGATGCACACCCCGGGGCACACCAAGGACAGCGTGCTCTACCTCTTCGAAGGGAACGTCGCCACGGGAGACACCTTGTTCGTCGGCGAGTGCGGGCGCACCGACCTTCCGGGGGGCGACCCCGCCGAGATGTACGATAGCCTCCTCCGGCGGGTCATCTCGCTGGACGACGCCCTGGTCGTCCTGCCGGGCCACGACTACGGGGTGACGCCGACCTCGACCATCGGGCGGGAGAAGCGGGAGAACTACACGCTCAAGCCGCGGACCAAGGACGAGTTTCTCGCCTTCCTGCGAGAGTAGACCGATGGCGCCCCTTCCACCGCCGAGCGAGCGCAGCCTTCAGGCGGCCGGCGCCCGCCGACCGGAGCCGGGAAAGCCCTCGACCTCCGACCTCGTGAAGCAGCTCCGCACCGTGGCGCAAGAGACCCCGAGCCTCGTCGCGGTGTTCGACGCGCGGTCGGTCGCGGGGGAGCGGCACCTCCTCTCGGCCTGGGCCCACCTCGGCCGCTCCCGCAGTCGCGGCGAGCCTCGGCTCCGGGACCGGGGGGCGGAGTACGCCCTCTACGTCGCCGGAGACGACCAGCTTCCCCGTGCGCTCGCCAAGGTCGGGATCTCGGACTCGACGCTCGAGATGGTCGTGGTCGCTGAGCGCCCCTTGGACCCGGTCCAGCTGATCGAGCGGCTGCATCTGGAATCCTTCCCCTCCGCGTATCCCCGCCCGGTCGACGAGGAGATGCTTGACCGCCTGGGGATTTCTCCCATGGAGCGTGCGAGCGTTCCCCGCACAGCGTGGGAGGGGCTCGTGCTCGAGCGGGTGGCGCTGGTCGACCTTACCGCACCGGCGGCCCACGGCACGAGGGCAAAGCATTAGATGCGGAAGCCGGTCCGCGCCCCGGTCCACGGGAGTTCCTGCAGGTGTAATCTAGTGGTAGGATGGCAGCCCTCCAAGCTGCCCGCCCGGGTTCGAAACGGCGGACCTCCCCGATCCTCCGCGAAGCTCCCGGCACCTGCACTCGGACCCCCGCGGGCCACCGGGGGAGGGTTTATTCTCGCCGGCCTCGCTCGCGTCGTTGCTGAGGTAGCCTAGCCCGGCAAGGCGCCAGTCTTGAAAACTGGTGGGGTTTCCCCACGGGAGTTCAAATCTCCCCCTCAGCGCTCTTCCGGAGCGGTCGCCATAATCATCCCCCGGTCCGGGAAGTGGGGAGAGCGCAGGGCCCGGGCCCGGAGCCCCGCTTCTCGAAGGAGTTCGACGATCCGCCGAGGAGCCACGAGGCGGCACTCTTCGACGTCATCCACCCGAACGATCCCCCGGCCCGGCTCGACGATCAGGTACGCGTACTCGATGCGGAGGAACTCACCGTGCCGAACGGAACGGGAGGCCCGCGCGACCCGGACCGGACCCTCGCGGTGTAGGGACATACTGAGGTGGTCGCCCGTGGGGCCCATCTTGAGCCGTCGAGGGTCGAGAAACGGCTCGAGGAGCAGCACGCCCCCCGGACGAAGATGGCGGGTGAAGGCGCGGAACGTACGCCGGAGGTCCGATTCGGTCCGGAGATGGCCGATGGCGCTGAAGAGGCAGCTGATGACGTCGAACTCGGCACGCAGGTCGAAGTTCCGCATGTCGGCACGGACGACCCGGATTCCGGGAAGTCGACGCCGGGCCTCCCGAAGCATCTGGGGGCTCGCGTCGAGCCCCACGACCTGCCAATGCTTCCGAAGATGCTCGAGGTGGCGACCGGTGCCGCACGCCGCATCGAGCCAACGGCGCCCGCCCGAGCGCCCGTACCTTCGGGCGAGACGAGCAAAGAAGGCCGCCTCCTTCGCGTACTCCTTGTCCCCGTAGACGATGTCGTAGTACCGGGCCAATTCACGGTACATCCGGTGCGAATCGCCCACGGCCCCGCGCAGTGGCCGGCGGGGAATAAACCCTCGTGCCGCCGGCGTGATTATATGCCGAGTCCCGCTCGCGACGTCTCTCATGCCCGCAGCCAGCGCGTCCACCCCGCTCCTCGAACAGTACGAGGGGGTCAAGGCCCGATATCCGGGCCACCTCGTACTGTTCCGGGTGGGGGATTTCTACGAGACGTTCGGCGAGGACGCAAAGCTCCTCGCCCATGAGGTCGACGTCACCCTCACGGCCCGGTCGGCGGACGCGCAAGGAGTGCGCACCCCGATGGCCGGGGTGCCGCATCACGCCGTCGACACCTACCTTGGTCGACTCATCCGCAAGGGGTACAAGGTCGCGATCTGTGACCAAGTCGAGGACGCCCGGTTTGCCAAAGGGCTCGTCCGCCGTGAGGTAACCCGGGTGGTTACCCCCGGCACGGTCGTCGACGACCGGATCCTGGGAGGACCCGACCACAACTTCCTCGTCGCCATCGTGGAACAGGACGCCGGGGCCGAATACGCGGCGGTCGACATCACCACCGGAGAATGGTACCACGGCGTGGCGGACGGGCCGGGCCCGGAGGGGATCCTTTCGGCCCTGGCCCCGTTCCAGCCGCGCGAGATCCTCTGGAGGACCCGCGACGAGGCTGCGACGAACCTGACCCGTGCGCTCGGTCGTGAGTTCCCCGCCGCGCGACTCGAGGCGGCGCCCCGGGCCTTGAACCCGGAGGAGCTCCCGGAGCTCTTCCGCTCGGGTTTCTCGGGGCCCGACGCCCTTCTCGAGGTAGACCGGCGGCTCGGCGCCTACGTTCGGGCGACCGAACCGCGGCTCCTCCCGTACCTGGCCCTCGTCTCCCGAGGGACCTCCCTCCGGCGGCTCGCGCTCGACGCGAAGACCCTCCGACATCTCGAGATCCGCCGCCCGATGAACCCCGACGACCCGGGGGGCCCGACGCTCCTCGAGGCCTGGGACGAGACCGTGACCGCGTCGGGTCGGCGGACCCTCTCCTTCTGGCTTACCAACCCGCTCGCCGACGCCGAGGCGGTCCGCATCCGTCAGGACGCCGTCGCCTCCCTCATCGACCGAGGGGCGGCCCTGGAGGAGCTCCGGTCGAACCTGCACGGGGTCGCCGACCTCGCCCGCATCGCCTCCCGGGTCGCGAGCCGACGCGTCCGACCCCCTGAGCTCGGCGCCCTGCGCGCGGGCCTGCACGTCGTGGCTCGCCTCCCCGGCTGGCTCCTCGAGAGGGAACCAAGCCCCCGACTCCGAGAACTCGCCCACGAGCTCGACCCGCCGGCCGACCTCGTCGGCCTCCTGGACTCGGCCCTGCCCGAGGAACTTCCAGCCCGGGAGGACGCGGTCCGCTGTTCCGGCCCGGTCATGCTCCCGAGGTCGACCGCTGGCGAGACGCCGAGCAGTCGGCGCTGGCCGAGCTGGCAGCGCTCGAGCGGACCGAGCAGGAGGGCTCCGGCATCAAGACGCTCAAGGTCGCCTACAACCAGGTCTTCGGCTACTACTTCGAGGTCACGCGCCCGCACCTGGCCCGCGTCCCCGC
>JASHYQ010000111.1 GCA_030042955.1 Thermoplasmata archaeon | reverse complement strand
TTCTCAATCGGGAGGTCGACGAGATCGATGGCCTTCACTCGATAGCCTCGGCGGGAAAGCTCGATCGCGTTGGTTCCCGTTCCGCACCCAAGCTCGAGCAGGGTGGTGCCCGGCAGTTCGCCTGCCTCCACGGTCCGAATCAGCTCGGAACTTGGCACTCCGGAATCCCACGGGGTCTCGCCGGCGGCGTAGATCTGCCTCATGGTTTCCCGGAACTCTTCGCCGGAGTGGCTGGAGGGGTCGCGGCGTCCCGAGCCCAGTCCTTGCATCAATCGGCACCGCGCATCCCCCGAGATGCTCTAATTCGTATCGGTCCCGTCTGGAGGGTGGCTTCGCCCGTCCCCAGCAACGGCCATATCGATGGGAGTGGAGTCAGCCCCGGGAGGGTCTTCCCGCTTGGTTCGAATCCCTCCGGACTTCACTGACGCACAGCCCTGGAGGGCTACCTATCGCCTGTCGCGGCCTCCTCCGTCAATCAATCTGCGCCACGGCGAGACAACTCGGCCCCAGGTCGGAAGTTGCCCGGAACTTCCCGTCTTCGGCCCCTTTCTCCTTCCGGAAGTTCTTCGGAGGATTCGAGAGTGCGACCCGTACCGTCCGGAGCCCTAGAACATGTCCAACAGCTGGCAGGCAAACGGCTTTCCTCCCGACCGGAACCAACGATAGAGGTTTCGCCGGCGAAGGCTCGGCGCGAGCGGACATGCCATCATGACCGAGTACGAGGGGAGAAGCGGGGTGTACCGGATAAGTTCTGGGTCGTCGTCCCCAGAAAACCACTCGCTGCCGAACGCAAGCCAGCGGCCCTTCGATTCCCGCTCTAGCCTGGCCATGAGGGCCGCACGAACGTCTGAGGTCGGAGCGATGACCTCTGCCGCCCGGCTCCAGCTCAAATGAGGCTCCAGCGTAGCATACCCCTCTACCCGACCGTGGCGCTCGGCGACGAGCAAGTTTCGCACGGCGACGGCTCCTGAGAGGAACCGAGTCCGGAAGGACCGGGGGTCTCTCCGCGCGAACCCAAGCGCTCCGGCATTGGTTCGACGGTGGACGCGGGCCAGCGCCAGAGCGTCTCGGGTCCGGACACGTCGCACCCGGATCGTAGGGAAGACCGTCGTCGTAGGTCGGTCGATGTATCGGAGCGCCGCTCGCGGGGTGAAGATGTCCTGGTAGCCGAGCTTGAGATACAGTTCGTACGCTAGGTTCGACCGGCCCGTGCAGAGGAGCGAGAGTCGGGGGCCGGCGGTCTGCTCTCGCCGGTGCACCTCGCGCAGGAGCTGTCCCGCGAGTCCACGTCGTGTCGCGTCGGGTCGGGTCATGACGAGTTCGATTCCGGCCACCGTCTCCGGCCCGTCCGGCGTCGTCACAGGATAATGGGAGACGAATACGGCGGAGAGCAGCGCGTTGTCCTCTCGGGCGTACAGACCCAAGTACGGGGCAAACGGGAACCCGGACCGACGGGCTCGCAAGGCCGCCGTCAGGTCGTCGAGACCCCCCCACGCGCTGTAGTGGAGCGAAACTAGGGCGTTGCGGTAGTGCTGGTACGCCTCGTCAAAGTCGACTATCTCGATCGCCATCGAGCAATCCGGGCGGGGCTTGGGAAATCGCTGCAGGTACTAATCAGAGATTCGGACCCGGTGGTGGTTGGTGTTGGCACGTCAGAGCACGCAAGGCGTCTACGGCTCCTCCAATCGGTCCGTGATCTCGTACACGCATCCGTCGGGCGCGCGGAAGTGGGCCCAACCACCCCACTTCCCTTCCCGTGTCTGCAGAACGGGAACTCCGTGCTCCCGTAGCACTCCGATCGCCGCGCGGCAATCCCTCACGCCGAATCCGGGGAGCGGCCCGGTTCGGAGGTATGGATGGTCCATGTCGCTATCTCGACGGAACGCTTCGACAGCGCTCCCGTCGGGCAGGCGGCACTCGATCACATTTGTCTCCTCATCTACGGTCCTAGCCCGCAAGACGTCCTTGTAGAATCGCGCGGTCTCCTCGAACTCGGACGTCGCTATCCCCATGAATGCCAATCGCGTGATATGTAGGCGGCCCGCAGGGACTCTGGGCGGGGGCCGATTGGGGTAGTCGACGATCTCGAGTACGACGCCGCCCGGCCCGCGGAAGTGCTGCCACCGGTAGTCGCCGGACCTTCCGCCTGCCTCTCCCAAGAGTGCGTAGCCCTTCGACGCGAGCTCAGTACGGGCCCGATCGAAGTCCGACACCTGAATCCCTACCACTGGGCCGGTCGTGAAGTGGGTGTATGGGTCCGCTCGGGCGTCGAAGACCTCGACCGCGCCGGCGTCCGGCAGGTCGAACCGGACGAAATGCGGTCGTTCATTACCGACCGGGAGTTCCAAGGTGGACTCGAAGAACCTCCGGGTAGCCTCGAACCTTGGAGTTCGGGTTCCCACCCACACCAGGCCGTGAACCTGCACGGGCCGCCTATCGGCACCGCCCGGGCATGATGGTTTCGCTCGGCCATTCACCGAACGGCTCCGCTCTCTTTCGGGTTCTCGCGGGGCCGGCCTCATTCATCATCCCACCGGCGGCCGCGAAGAGGATACTCCGCGGTCGCCTGCGGCCAGGTGGTTGAGCGCGAACAATTGACGCAGTTCGCCCATCGCCGAGGAGCTACGTCGCGGCGGATTCTCGAAGCCCGGGAAAGGAGTCTGACGACCCCCCGAGGGCGCTCCTCATCCTCGCGAATTTACGGCAGGCGCGGCCAACCTTTCCGAACGGAGGGTATTGATTGCCCAACGGCCGCAAGCGCCAGCATCCGACACTCTCTAGCTAAGACTCTCGGCGTGTCGGTGCCGACGAACTCGGGTTCAAGTTGAGCCGCCACCTCATCTCCGGCTATGGCATCGAGGTCAGCGAGGATCATCGACGCACCGTCGCATCTCAGTTTCTCGGCGACCGCCCTGCCGATTCCGGCGGCACCCCCGTGACCAGCGCGTTCACTCCCACAAGGGAGGAGTAGTCAGGCATCGTCTCTACATGCGCGTAGACCGACTGGAAGAATGGCTGACTCGGCGCAAGCAATGTCCATGACTCGCCGCTAGGCCGGTCACTCGTAGAAACGGACGGACAAGCCCCGAACTCGCCCGAAGGCTCGATCTCTGGTGATGACCTCCTCGCCGTGCCGCAGCGAGATACCCGCGATCATGAGGTCGCCCTCCGAAAGGCGCTCCCCCCGCGTCATGAGATCGGCCGCGATGCGAGCCGTGGACTCGATCGCCTCCTCATCAAAGGGCAAGACCGGCAGTGAGGCCAGCAAGGCTCGGACTCGCTGCAGGTACTCGCCTCCCAATCGATGGCCGCCCGCGAGTACTTCGACGGCGGCCGGGGGCGCGATGCAAACCGGCACTTTCCCCTGTTCGAACGAAGTTGCCATCTCGACCGCGGTTGACCGCCGCCTTAAAAGGTCGATAACAAAAGTCGAGTCGAGTGAGACCATTACGTCGCTCGTTTCCTTCGTGTTCGACCCTTCAGCCGGGTCCAACCGAGCCGTCCCGAGGTCTCGAGGAACCGCTCGATCTCTTCCAAGCGATCCTCTGGGGCGTCCGCCCACGCACCGGCGAAGTCCGTCAGAGGAACGGAGCGCTCGGCGAGGCGGCGTACGGTGTCACTGAAGCTCTCGTGCGCATGCTTCGCCCGGCTCAGAGCGTTGTAGGCTTCCACCGTGATGGTGATGGTCTTGACGGCCATGACCGCGCTGAATTGACTGCGTCAGTTTACTTAAGTGTATTTGCGTCACGTGAAACCTGAGAGGAGCCGCGGGAGGGTTCGCCCCTTTGGTTCGAATCCTTTCGGTCTCGACGGCCGGCGGTTTCAGCGGTCCCTCCTCCCCCGTAGGGATTGGCTATGGACCCACACCGAACGCGACGGGGATAGAGTTCTTCCCTCGACCACAACGGAACGCAGACCTGGCTCTTAGGCTGCGATTGTCTCCCCTCAGGGCCGTCGCTTGCGCTCCCTGTTGAGAGGTGCGAGCAGGAACTGTCGTGCTTTCGGTAGGCAGGCGCGCGAACATGCGATCCCGATCTCGGGAGTGACCCCGCCGGGCTGTCCTCCCCGATGGACATGTGTCCATCCGGCCGGCAGTGGCCGACCGACGAATATCTTGCCGAAGACGTCCACCTGGAACGTCTCACGCGCTCCGCACGCGTCGCAGATCGCGATTAGCTCGTATGTCACAGTTCGACCACGGCGAGAGCCGTTCAATACCTCTCCGGACCGGCTCACTCAATGGGCCCGTGTGGAGCCGGACCTCTGTTGTCGAGCTCGCACGGCCATTGGACGCCAAAGCGCCACAATAGAAGAGTATCGAGGAAGAACCAGCCGCGGGAGTGCATTTCCCTTTGGTTCGACTCCCTCCGGACATCACGGACACGTGCTTCAAAGGGGC
>JASHYQ010000110.1 GCA_030042955.1 Thermoplasmata archaeon | reverse complement strand
AGCGAGCCAGGGGATGCTCCGGGCCCTCTTCGAGTTTCAGAGCCTCTGGGTGGAGCTGTCGGGACTCGACGTCGCGAACGCCTCGCTCTACGACGGGGCGACCGCCGCCGGAGAAGCCCTGCTGCTCTGCCGGCGCATCCACGAGGGCAAGCGCTTCCTGATCCCCGCCAGCCTTCCGTGGGAGGAGAAGAGCGTGCTCACGAACTACGGGGCCGGGGCGGGGCTCACGCTGGACGAGATCCCCTACGACCCCCGCACGGGGGGCCTCGACCTCGACTTCGTCCGTCGCGCCGTGGGGGGCCACGACGTGTTCGGCATGCTCGCCGACGTGCCCAACGGGTTCGGTCATGTCGACGAGGGTCTCTGGGACGTCAAAGGGATCCTCCAGGACGTACCGCTGGTCGTGTCGGCGGACCCACTCGCCCTCACGGTCCTCGAGCCGCCCGGGTCGTACGGAGCCGACGTCGTGGTCGGCGAAGGTCAGGGATTCGGGATCGCTCCTTCCTACGGAGGCCCCCTCCTGGGCCTTTTCGCATGCCGGAAGGAGTACCTGCGCTCGGCCCCGGGCCGGATCGTCGGGGCCACCGTCGACGCGGAGGGTCGTCCCGCCTACTCGCTGACGATCCAGACCCGCGAACAGCACATCCGGCGTTCGCACGCGACGTCGAACATCTGCACCAACCAGTCGCTGATGGCCCTCGCCTTCGTCGTGTACGCGAGCGTCGTCGGACCCCGCGGTCTCGCCAGCCTCCAAGCCTCCCTTGCCGAGAAGGCCCGGACCCTCGCGAGCGCCCTCGGCAGCGTGGAGGGAATCCAGGCGCCGCGCTTCGAGGCCCCGTACCTGGGTGAGTTCACGATCGAGCTCGGGCACGGCACGGTCCGAGAGTTCTTGGACCGGCTCCTCCGGCGGAAGATCTTGGGCGGAGTCCCGCTCGCTGACCCGCGTCCCGGAGCCCCCTCCGCGCCCGAGCGTCTCCTGGTCGCCGCGACGGACGCGACCGGCGAGAAGGAGTTCCAGAAGTATGCCAAGGCCGCCCGCGCCGCGATGGCCGCCGCAGGAGGCGGACGATGACGTTCCGGCAGGCCCGCTGGGAGGAACCCAACATCTGGGATCTCGCACCCCCGCGCGCGGCGGACGCCGTCCCGGCGGTTTCCGGCCTTCCCGAGCGGCTCCGTCGTCGAACGCCGCTCCAGTGGCCCGAGCTCTCCGAGCTCGAGGTCGTCCGCCACTACTCCCGGCTCTCCCAGATGAACTTCGGGATCGACACCGCGCCGTACCCGCTCGGCTCCTGCACGATGAAGTACAACCCAAAGGTCTCCGAGCTCCTCGCCCGACGCAAGGGCGCGGCGGACCTCCACCCGGCCCAGCCCGAGTCGACCGTCCAGGGAGCCCTGGAACTGTTGTGGCGCCTCGAGCGCCTCCTCTGCAAGGTCACCGGATTCCACGAGGTCTCGCTGCAACCAGCGGCCGGCGCGCACGGGGAGTGGGCGGCCCTGATGATGGTCCGGGCCTACTTCCGCGAGCAGGGGTTGAGCGCGCAGCGGACCGAGGTGCTCCTCCCCGACACCGCCCACGGGACGAACCCCGCGTCGGCGGCGATGGCCGGCTTCACGACCCGGGAGATCGCCTCGCGCAACGGGTGCGTCGACCTCGACGCCCTCCGGGCGGCGGTCTCCGACCGCACGGCCTGCTTCATGCTCACGAACCCGAACACGGCAGGGCTCTTCGAGTCGGACATCCTGGAGATCGCCGAGATCGTCCACGGCGCGGGGAGCATGCTCTACTACGACGGGGCGAACCTGAACGCGATCCTCGGGATCACCAACCCGGGCCGGATGGGGTTCGACGTGGCCCACCTGAACCTCCACAAGACGTTCTCGACGCCGCACGGAGGTGGGGGACCCGGCGCGGGCGTCCTCGGGGCCGGCGAGCGGCTCGCGCCGTACCTACCGGTCCCGCGCATCGCGAAGACGGGACGGAAGTTCCGCCTCGATTACGACCGGCCCCAGTCGATCGGGAAGATCAAGTCGGCCTACGGCTGCTTCGGCCTCGACGTCCGCGCCTACGCCTTCGCGGTCTCCCACGGCGAGGAGGGCCTCGAGCATGTGGCCCGCCGGGCCGTCCTGAACTCCAACTACCTCGGCCAGAAGCTGGGGACCCTCCTGCCCCGGCCGTTCCGTCCGCTCGTCAAGCACGAGTTCCTCCTCTCGGGAGCCCCGCTGAAGGAGCGCGGGGTCCGGACGCTCGACCTCGCGAAACGGCTCCTGGACGAGGGCGTGCACGCCCCCACGATCTACTTCCCCGCCCTCGTCGAGGAGGCGCTGATGGTCGAGTTTCCCGAGACGGAGAGCAAGCGGACGCTCGACGAGTTCGCCGCCGCCTTCGAGCGGGCGGTGAAGGACACGACGGAGAACCTGCACGCCGCGCCCCGGAACCTCTCCGTGGGCCGAATCGACGAGGTCCGCGCGGCTCGGGTCCCTCTCCTCTCGTGGAAGGACCTTCGGAACGCCGCCCCAAAAGTTGAAACCCCCCCGGCGGTCTCGATGCCCCGATGAAGTCGAGAGTGGAGAAGGTCTTCGCGAACCTCCCGGCGAAGCCGGACGTCGTGCTGTTGGCTAATTCGGTCGACCCGCACATCGACCTGAGCTTCTTCTACCTGTTCGACGTTCCCAGCGGGCTCTTCGAGGGCTCCGTCGCCGTCGCGCGCCCGGACGGGGCCCTCGACGTCACCTCCTCCCCCCTCGAGGCCGAGAGCGCCGAGCTCGCCGCGAAGCACGACCCGCACGTGGCGGTCCACGTGGTCGGACGGGGGGAGACCGCCCAGGCGGTCCAGAAGCTCATCCCGGCCTCCGCGACGGTGGGCCTCAACTTCCGGGAGCTCACGCACGATTGGTACGTCAAGCTGACCGAGATGCTCCCGAACGCGAAGTTCGTGGACGCGAGCATCGGCCTCCAGCGCGCGCGGCTCACCAAGGAGCCCGCGGAGATCGAGCGGATCCGTGCCGCCGCCAAGATCGGCTCGAAGGTGGCGACGGAGATCCCGTCGATGCTGAAGGCGGGTCGGAGCGAGCTCGAGCTCGCGGCGGAGATGGAGTACCGAATGAACCAGCTCGGGGCGAGCGGCCGCTCGTTCGCCACGATCGTCGGCTTCGGCCCGCACAGCGCGGAACCGCACTACCAGCCGGACAAGACGAAGCTCCGTCCGGGGGATTCGATCGTCTGCGACTTCGGGGCCTGGCATCGCCGCTACGCGTGCGACATCACCCGGTCGTTCCACTTCGGTCCGCGTGACCCCGAGATGAAGGCGGTCCACGACTGCGTCGAGGCCGCCCAGAACGCCGCGCTCACCGCCCTCCGCCCGGGGGTGCCGGGGAAGGAGGTCCACGCGGCCGCGCAGGCGGTCATCGACGCCTCCCGGTGGAAGGGCCGCTTCACTCACGGGCTCGGGCACTCGCTCGGCCTCGCGGTCCACGACGGGAGCGGAGGCCTCGCCCCGAACGTGGACGACCCGCTCGAGGTCGGGATGGTCGTCACGGTCGAGCCGGGGATCTACCTTCCGGGCAAGGGCGGGGTCCGCATCGAGGACGACGTGGTGGTCACGAAGACCGGCTACGAGTTCCTCACGACCGCCCCGCGGGGCTACCTCGAGGTTCCGGCGTGAAGTTCGGCGTCCTCACCGGTGGGGGCGACTGCCCCGGTCTCAACCCCGCCCTCCGGGCCGTTGTTTACCGGGCGGCGGCTTCGGGCCACGAGACCCTCGGCTACCTCGACGGGTGGAAGGGCGTGCGCGACGGCCTCCGGCGGCCCCTCGCCGTCGCCGACGTCCAGGGGCTCGTCAACCGCGGCGGGACGATCCTCGGGAGCTCCCGCACGAACCCGTTCGCGAAGGAGGAGGACGCGGCGAAGGTCATGGACCGGCTCCGGACCGACCGCGTCGACGTCCTGATCGCCATCGGCGGGGACGACACCCTCTCGGCCGCCCGCGAGCTTGCCCGGCGAGGGGGCCACGTCGTCGGCGTGCCGAAGACGATGGACAATGACGTGTCGGGCACCGACTGGACGTTCGGGTTCCACTCCTCCGTGGCCGTGGCGGTCGACGCCGCCGAGCGCCTCCGCGATACCGCCTCGAGTCACCACCGGGCGGTCGTCCTCGAGGTCATGGGCCGT
>JASHYQ010000109.1 GCA_030042955.1 Thermoplasmata archaeon | reverse complement strand
CGAGGAGTCGTGGGAGCCCAGCGCCGCCTGGAGGAGTTCGTCGGTCCCGGCGAGCCCGCCCCAACGCCCGGAGGGCCGTACCGACGGGCGCGGCCGGAGGGGTTTCCGGAGGTCTGGCGGGTCGCGGAGGGGTTGGTCGAGCATCCGTTGCTCCGACCGTGCGTGATCCGAGCCCTGCCGTTCCAGCTCGAGCTGGCACGGACCGGGCTGGAGGAGGACCTGCTCGTCGTGCTCCCGACGGGCCTCGGGAAGACGGTCATCGCCGCGCTCGTCGCGGCCGAGGTGCTCCGTCGTCAGGAAGCGAAGGTCCTGGTCCTCGCACCGACCCGTCCTCTCGTCCAGCAGCATGCCGACTCTTTCCGTCAATGGCTCGTCCCGCTCCGTACGGCGCGGTTCACGGGTACGGTGCGACGGCCGATACGAGAAGGAACGTGGGCCGACGCCGACATCGTCTTCGCGACCCCAGAAATCGTCCAGAACGACCTCGCCGCGGGCCGGTACGACCTCCGCGAGGTCGCTCTGGTGGTCTTCGACGAGGCCCACCACGCTGTCGGCAAGTACGTCTACGTTCCGATCGCCGAGCGGTACCGGACCGAACGGCCCACCGGAGGCCGAGTGCTCGGCCTCACCGCCTCCCCCGGGGGAAAGAACGAGCGGATCGAGGAGGTGGTCGCCCACCTCGGCGTCCAGCGGGTCGAGGCGAGGAGCCGGGAGGACCCCGGCGTCGCGGAGTACGTTCACCCGATCGATGTCGACTATGTCTGGGTCGACCTCCCGCCCGTCGCGCAGCGGATCCGGGCCGCCCTCGAGGAGGCGGCCCATGAGTCAGCCCGCAAGCTCCAGAAGATGGGGTTCCTCCGGAAGAAGCCGATCACCTCCCTCTCGGTCAAGGACCTGATTGCCCTCCGAGCGGAGATCTTCGCTCGCCCCGGTCCGATGGTCCGTCGCTTCGGGCCCCTCTTCCACCAGCTCGTTCTCCTGCACCTGCACCACGCCCAAGAGCGGCTCGAGACCCAGGGGCTTGCCCCGTTCGTCCAGTATCTCGACCGGGTCGCCGCCAAACCGAAGCCCTCCCGCGGGGACCTGGCCTTCCTGAAGCTCCCCCAGGTCGTCCGGTCGCGGGAGGAATCGGAGGAGTACCTCCGCACGTCGAGGGAGCCCTCGCACCCCAAGCTCGATGCCCTCGTCACCCTGGTCCGGGAGGTCCTCGACAAGGCCGACGGCCGGAAGGTCCGCATCCTGGTCTTCGCGCAGTACCGTGACACGATCCAATCGATCCAGGACATGCTCGAACAGCAGGGGTGGAAGGTGGGCCGGTTCGTCGGCCAGGCCACGCGGGACCCGGAGGACAAGGGGATGAACCAGAAGGAGCAGGCCCACATCCTCGCCGGCTTCCGGGCCGGGAGCTTCCCCATCATGGTCGCGAGCAGCGTCGCGGAGGAGGGCCTCGACGTCCCGGATGTCGACCTCGTCGTGTTCTTCGAGTCGGTTCCGAGCGAGATCCGGGCAATCCAGCGGCGGGGCCGGACCGGGCGGAGCTCGCTGGGCCGGGTCGTGGTCCTCCTGACCCGGGAGACCCGGGACGTCCGATACCAGGCCGCCGAGGTCCGACGCGAACGAGCGATGCGCCGCATCGTCCGTCGCCTCTCGGCGGAAGGCCGGGAACGTCGGGCGAAGGAGGCCGGAACGCCCACCCGACGCTCGAGCAGTCGAGGTCCGCGCGCCCCGGACCCCGAAGTATAAACCTTCTCAACCGGCGTGCGAGAGTGCCGCTCGCGGATTCACCTTAAATACCACACTCCGGGTTCAAACGCCTCGGGCGAACGATGGGTCTCCCGGCCTGGGTCACTCAGAACTGGTTAGCTCAGAACCTCGGTCTGACGGTGCTCACCCTGGTCTCGGTTGCCCTGACCCTCTACCTGGTCTACGCCATGCTCCACCCCGAGAGATTCTGAACAGGCGGCCGTGTTCGATCTGCGGTCCCTTTGGGACATCGTCGTACTCTTCGCCATCGCCCTCGCGGTGGCTCCCTTCTTTGGTGACTACCTGGCCCGGGTCTACACGAACCGCCCCGCGTTCGGCGACGTGGTCCTCGCTCCGATCGAGCGGGGGATCTACCGATTGCTCGGGACCTCGCCCCGCAAATCGATGCCGGCGCGGGAGTACATGGTGGCGCTCCTGCTCGTCAACGCCGGCGTGTGGGTCTTCATGTTCTGGTACTTCTTCGACCAGTCGACCCTTCCGCTCAACCCGACAGGGGTCCCCAACATGTCGTGGGACCTCGCCTTCCACTCGGCCTCGAGCTTCGTCACGAACACCGACTTCACGCACTTCACCAACGAATCGCAGATCAGTGTCGGGGCGATCATGATCGCCTGGCAGCTGGCCCTCTTCATCTCCCCCGCGACGGGGCTCGCGGTCGCCGCCGCGATGGTCCGCGGGTTCATCCGCCGGGACGGGACCATCGGGAACTTCTACGTGGACGTCGTCCGGAGCCTCACCCGGGTACTCCTACCGATAGCCTTCGTCGGGGCGCTCATCATGGTGATGCTGGGAGTGCCCGAAACGTTCAATTGGACCGTCATCGCGCACCCCATCACCGGCGGGACGCAGATCCTCTACCTGGGCCCCGTCGCGAGCTACCAGTCGATCTCTCTTCTCGGCACGAACGGCGGAGGATGGTATTCGGCGAACATGGTCTCGCCGCTCGCGAATCCCTCGGCCGTCTCGAACCTCTTCGGGATCTTCATCATGCTCCTCATCCCGATCTCCTCCCCGTTCGCCTTCGGCCGGATGGTCCGCCGTAAGGGCGAGGAATGGCCGTATGTCGGCACGATCCTGATCATCCTCGTCGTGGCCATCGCCCTGTTCATTTTCTACCAGGCGGCGACGAACCCGGCCCTTGCGAACTTCACGGGATTGGTTCAAACGAACGGCTACCCGGTCGGTTCGGAGGTGCGGTTCAGCCTCCCCGAGGGTTCGACGTTCCAGGTCGTGAGCGTTTATTCCAATGTCGGGGCCAACAACATCATGATCGGCGCGCTCAGCCCCGTGGCCCAGTTGGTGCTGCTCTTCGGCATGTTCACTCAGAGCACGCCGGGGGGCGAGGGGACCGGATTCGGGATGCTCCTGCTCTTCGCGGTCCTCGCGATCTTCGTCGGCGGCTTGATGGTGGGCCGCACCCCCGAATACCTCGGCAAGAAGATCGAGACCAGTCAAGTCCGATGGGCCGCCCTCGCCCTGCTGAGCCACCCGGCCGCGATCCTCCTTCCGTTCGTGGTGGCCGTGGTCGCCGGGCAGGTCCCGATCGACGCGAGCACGGTCGGCGCCTCCTCCCACAACTTCACGGCGGTGCTCTACGAGTTCACCTCCGAGTCGGCGAACAACGGGAGCGCGCTCTCGACGGCCGTGTTCAACGACCAGACCCCGTTCTTCAACATCGCGGGGGCGTTCGTGATGCTCGTGGGTCGGTATGCCCCGATCTTCGCGATGCTGAAGGTGGGGGAGATCTTCGCCCGTCAGCGGACCCTCCCCGCCGGTCCCGGCACGCTCCGGACGGCCAGCGGGACGTTCACGATCTACCTCACGCTGTTCCTGATCATCGTGACGACCCTCCTCTTCCTCCCGGTCATTGCGATGGGGCCGCTCGCGCAGATTCTGTGAGAGGGTAGCATGTCCGAAGAGGAGTTCGCGCAACTCGGAGCCCGGGTCTCGGTCCGCCGACGCCCGCACACGTCCTGGCGACGGGTGCTCGGGGACTCGTTCAGGATGTTCAGTCCGGCCCAGCAGTTCCGTCACCCCGTGATGTTCTGCGTCTACGTCCTCTTCCTCTTCCTGGTCGTACTGACCCTCGTCCCCTCCCTCTTCCCGGACATCGCCCACTCGTACAACCCGGGCTACTACCTCGCGGTGACCATCATCCTATTCCTGACGGTCTGGTTCGCGAACCTGAGTCAGGCGATCGCCGAGGCGCAGGGGCGGGCGCAGGCGGACACCCTCCGGGAGATCCGAAGCGGGGTCCGGGCCCGCCAGGTTCTCCCGGACGGGAAGACGGCGTGGGTTGCCTCCGACATCCTCCACATCGGCGATTCGATTGAGGTCCAGCCGGGGGAGCCGATTCCCATCGACGGGGACATTACCTCCGGCGCGGCCCTCATTGACGAGTCGATGATGACCGGTGAATCGGAGGCCGTCATCCGGGAGAGCGGCGGGGACAAGACGAGCGTCCTCGGGGGGACCCTGGTCCTCCAGGGGACCATCCGGGTCCGGGTCACCGCCGTGCGGGGGGAGTCGTTCCTCGACCGACTGATCTACCTGGTCGAGGGGCAGGGCCGCGAACCGACTCCGAACGAGCTCGCGCTCGGGGTGCTGCTCTATGCGTTCACGATCACGCTGTTCACGGTCGTCGTGACGTTCATCTTCCTCGCCAACTTCACGAACATCGTCTACGTATCCGTGGCCACGATCGTGGCCCTGTTCGTCTGCCTCATGCCCACCACGATCGGAGCGCTGTTGCCGGCGATCGGTATCTCGGGCATCAACCGCGTCGCACGGGCCAACGTGATCGCGAAATCGGGGAAGGCCGTCGAGGCGGCCGGCGACCTCGACCTGCTGATCCTCGACAAGACGGGGACCATCACGGTGGGCAACCGGCTCGCCGTCCAGTTCATCCCGGCCCCCGGGGTCGCGCCGGAGAAGCTCCTGGAGGCCGCCCTCCTGTGCTCCTCGGTCGACGAGACTCCCGAGGGGAAGTCGATCGTCCGCCTCGCGGCCCGCCGGAACGCTCCCACCCGCCGGCTCGAGCTCGGCTCGTACAAGGTCCTGCCGTTCACGGCCGAGCGACGCATGAGCGGGATTCTCCTCCAGGATGGGACCGAGGCCTACAAGGGCTCCATGCAGGCCATCGAGGCGTACGGGGCGGTCCTCCCGCCCGAGCTCCGGAGGGCCGGCGCGCAAGCCGCCCAGCAGGGGATGACCCCGCTGGCGATCGCCCTCAACAAACAGGCCGTCGGGCTCGTGATCCTGAAGGACGTCGTGAAGCCAGGGATCAAGGACCGGATCCGGGAGCTGCGTACCATGGGGATCCGCACCGTGATGTGCACCGGCGACAACCGTCTCACGGCGGCGGCGATCGCGAAGGAGGCCGGGGTCGACGATTTCGTCGCCGAAGCCAAGCCCGAGACGAAGCTCACGCTGATTCAGCAGGAGAAGGCCGAGGGGCGACTGGTCGCGATGACCGGCGACGGGACGAACGATGCGCCGGCCCTGGCGCGGGCGGACGTCGGCCTTTCGATGAACAGTGGCACGAGCGCGGCGAAGGAGGCCGGCAACATGGTCGACCTCGACAACGACCCGACCAAGCTCATCGAGATCGTCTCGATCGGTAAGCAGCTCCTGATCACCCGGGGAGCGCTCACGACCTTCTCGATCACCAACGACGTCGCGAAGTACTTCGCCATCATCCCGGCCCTCTTCATCGCCGTGGGGGCCGCGAGCCTCCCCGGGATCGCCATTTTGAACGTCATGGGTCTCTCCAACCCCCAGCTCGCCGTGCTCTCCGCGCTCCTGTTCAACGCGATCATCATCCCCATCCTGGTCCCGCTCGCCCTCGCCGGGGTCCCCTTCCGTCCGAGCAGCGCGATCGACCTGCTGCGAAAGAACCTTGTACTGTACGGGTTCGGCGGTCTCGTGACCGCCTTCGTCGGCATCAAGCTCCTCTACCTCCTTCTCGCCTGGCTCATCACCTTCCCGTTTGTCCACACGTTGGGCGTCATCGTGGCCCACTACCTGCCGTTCGGAGGGCTATGAGTACGCCGGCCTCCGGGGCTGGGGCCTCCGGGATCCCACCCCCCCGGAAGACCGAGCCCGAGGTCACGGGGCGCGTGCCCTCAGCCCACTCCTGGCCCACCCACCTCCGCGCTACCCTGGTGCTGATCGTCCTCTCCATCCTGGTGACCGGGTTCGCCTACCCCGTGGTGGTCACCGAGATCGCCCAGGTGATCAACCCGTACGGCGCGAACGGCTCGCTCCTCTACTTCCCGAACGGCACGGTGGCGGGCTCGGCCCTCGTCGCCCAGAACACGGACGCGCCGTACCTATTCTGGGAGCGCCCGTCGCTGACCGATTACAACACGACGCTCGGGACGGATACGCCGCCGGGACCGAGCGACCCGGCGCTCGTCAACGAAACCTTAGCGTACATGGCCCAGTATGGCTACTACACGGTGAACGCGTCCGTCCCCTTCTGGCTCGTGTCGGCGTCCGGCTCCTCGGTGGACCCGGACCTCACCCCGGAAGCGGTGCTCGTGCAGATCCCTCGGGTCTCGATGAACACGAACCTCTCCGAGGTCAATCTGACCGCGCTCGTGAACGCGCACATCGTCAACCCGGTGGCCCCGTTCGTCGGGGTCGCCTACGTCGACGTGCTCGAACTCGACCTCGCTCTGTTACCCATGATCGGGAGGTGAACGGGTGTACCAGCGCATTCTCGTGCCGGTCCAGGTCCCGTCGGAGGTCGAGCCGTTGATCCGGTTCGCGGCGAACCTCCTGGAGGCCGATGGCGAGGTCCGCTTGCTCCACGTGATCCCGACGACGACGATGCCCGAGGTCGCCCGGGAGTGGCGGCGCTCCGTCAACATCGTCGTCCCGGCGCACGAGACCGCGGCGTCGCTCGACCTCCGGGTCGAACCTGAGGTGAAGGCCGCGACCGACGTCCCTGGGGAGATTCTCGAGAGTGCGGAGACCTCCAACGTCGAAGCGATCCTCATGACGCTCCGGGGGGACCGCCGGAGCCGCAACCCGTTCGTCGGGCACACCGCCAGCGGCATCCTCCACCACGCCCCGTGCGACGTCCTAATCCTGAACCGTCTCGCGCTCGCGGGCGACAAGATCCCCCGCATTCTCCTCCCGACCTTCCGCCCGAGCGCGTCGCCGAAGGCGATGCGCCTCGCGGAGGAGCTCTCGGTTCGGGCCGGCGGGATCCCGGTGATTACCCTCGAGCTGGCCCCCGGCGTGCCGGGGCGGGGGTCGACAGAGGCGAAGGAGGAGACGAGCGCGCGCGGGGTCCCGCTCCAGCACAAGCGCTCGTTCTTCTCGGAGTCGTTGCTCGGACGCCGTCGCCGCCTCCCGGACCTTCTCCTCCAAGCGGCGCAGCGGGAACGGTATGGCCTCCTGGTCGTCGGCGGCGAGGAGGAGGGAGCCGAAGGCCCCC
>JASHYQ010000108.1 GCA_030042955.1 Thermoplasmata archaeon | reverse complement strand
GGTGACCAAGCACTTCGAGCGGTCGCCGGGGACTCGTTCGACGAGTGGGATGCCTTGAGTCACGAGCTTCATCCAGGCACGATCGACAGTTCTCTGTCCTCCTCGACGGGTTGCACGCGCAAATGCCGCGAGGCGCCGACTCTCAGGCAATGCTTCGATCACATCCAGGACCGGCCCCCGAAAGCGAGTTCACCCCTTCACTTGAGGATGTGGATTCGCGCGCTCATCGCGGTCCCGTCATCGGCCGCGCGCCCCCTTCTTGAAGTTCGCGCAACTATGCCTCGACTGGCAAGTGTTGAGGGAGAACTTGCGAATTGGCTCAGCCTTGCCGGTCCCGCAATTGTCCGGCATCGAGCAATCGGTTCCTGTCCGCCAGTACAAGGAAGACCTCCAGGCGCTGGAAACCGATCTTCTCCCAGAATGCCACGCTGTTCGATGTGACCGTGGCAGAGAGAGTCGGCGCGCCACGTTCTGAGAATACTCGACAAATCTCACGAACGAGCCTCGAGCCGATGCCCCTGGACTGATGCCGAGGATGAACCGAGAGCTGATGAATCATGGCACGCGACCCGTCGTACACGCCCCTCACGAATCCGACGGTGCTCTCCCCCTCTTCCGCGACCAGGAACTCTGCTGCTGGGCAGCGAGCAACGCGCCTCATCGCCTCCGGGCCGTCTACACCGGGGCTTCCATACTGATGATTCAGCTGGAGAATCTCCACCAAGGGCAGTTCATCCCCGTCACGAAACTCTCGCACCACGACCATAGGTCCGTCTCCACACCTCTATTGTAACCACGCTCTGGTTCTTATCGGAGTGTTCTCTCGATTGTGCCGGACCCGTGGCGTCTCCTCTATCGGGCTCAGCACGTTCGCCCCTCGCGCTCATCGCGGTCCCCCATCGACCGCGATGCGGAACCACGACGTGGGCGCCCGGACCGTGGGGGTGTGCTCGATATCCTCCGTTCGTGCCTGCGACTGATGGTGATCAGCACACCGCGACGGACGACTGGGAGAGCACTTTCGCAACTTTGTCAACCAAATCGTTAATCAGTCGGCTGATTTCTCAGCAATGCCATGTTCCCCGAGGCGCCTTCCTCCTCGGTCTCGTCCGGCTTTTCTTCCGCGAAGCGATCGGTTCTGATGCTACTCAAGCGCGAGCCTAATGCCACCCTCGGTCGCGTGGCGCAATTCCTTGGAACCTCGCGTGCGGCCGCGTGGAAGCACCTCGCTCGACTAGAGGATGAGGGCCTTGTTCAGCGGGACTACGAGCGGGGGCCGAAGGGTCGGCCGCATGCCCGATTTCGGCTAACTCCCTCGTCTCAGCAGCTGTTTCCTCAGGCGTACGTCCAGCTGTCGCTGGGGGCGCTCGGGTTCATCGAGCGAACCCAGGGTCGTGAGGCGGTTGTCCGGATGCTCGAAGAGAGGGCGCGAGAGCTTCGCGAAATGCATGGCTCCCGGCTCTCCGGGCTGGATCTCTCGGAACGGGTAGGGGAGCTCACTCGCATACGGGACGAAGAGGGGTACATGGCGTCTTCGAAAAGGCAGCGCGTGACAGGTTTCGAACTTCTCGAGTACAATTGCCCGATTCTCATGATAGCCGAGAAATACGGCGAGGCCTGCGACGTGGAACGCCGGCTCTTCCGGGACATGCTATGCGCCGACGTATCGGTGCGTCACCGAGTCGTCGCGGGAGATCCGGTCTGTAGATTTATGATCCGACCATCTCGGACCCCCACGACGATCTGAGCCGGGCGGTCTCCTGTGACGTCGGAGCCGGCGGCTTCCGATAGACAGGCTCCGCCGACTGAATTGAGATCGAACCGTCAATTTCCTAGATCCTCCCTCTTCCGTAACCAGCAGTTCCTCAAGCTTCTCGGCTCGAACCTTGCGTTTCAGTCTGCGAGCTCAATGGCCAGCGTCTGCGTCATTTGGTACGTCTACTACACGACCCATTCAGCGGTCGCAGTCGCTTTTGTCGCTATCGCCGAGTCGCTCGCGACGATTGTCATCACACTGCCGGCCGGAGTCTGGGTCGATCGCTACAATCGTAAGCGATTGATGATTCTCTCCGGGTTGTTGGCATCCGTCGCGCTCGCGATTCTGACAACCGAGGCGCGGTTCATCGGCTTGTTCTTGCCGGTTGCACTGGGAGCGGTTATTCTGTGGTCCTTCGCGGGGGAGCTGTACCGGCCTGCGCGATACTCGGTCATGCCCACCTTGGTGGATAGCGCGTCGTTAGCGGACGCCAACGGGATCAACGAGTCGGGCGGTTCTCTATCTGGAACGGTCACGACTGCGGTTGCCGGAGCAATTATCGTAACGATCGGTGTGGGTTTCGGATTTCTGTACGGCCTCGCGGGCTACCTGCTCGCAGCGATCTTGGCATCTCGAATGGTGATTGCAAGATCGCCAGGTCGCGGCGACGCGGGTACCCAACCTCTGAGCACCAAGCCTGGGTTTGTCTCGGATTTGTCCGAGGGTTTTCGCTGGCTGTGGACGGCACGCGGCCTGCTGCTGATGTCACTGTCCGCACTGGCCTTCAACTTCCTCTGGGCGGCCGTTTGGCCCTTCAATGTGGTGTACGTAACAGGTCCACTGCACGGAACCGCGTTGCTGTACGGCATTCTCCTTGCCAGCTATTCTGCGGGCTACGCCGCGGGAAACGTATCCGTCGGCCGCACGAGAGGCGTTGCTTATGCAGGCAAGGTCTGGGTCGTCCTATACGGCGCCGGCTCCGGGATTCTCCTAGTTCTCATTGCCCTCTATCCCGTCGCTTTGCCGGTCCTGGTGTCGTTCGGTGGTGTGGGATTTGCGGTGGGATTCGGGGGCAATGTCTGGCTCACCACAGCCCAAAACTTGGTCCCCCCTAGCTTGCGAGGTCGCTACTTCGCTGTAGATGCTCTGATTGGCTGGCTGGGGAACGCCCCGGGGATTGCTCTTGGTGCGGTGCTCGTGACTACTGTGGGCGTGGTGGATCTGTTCTTGTGGGCGGGACTAGCCATGGTCCTCAGCAGTGTTCTGTTCGGTTCGTTTCACAGCCTCTGGCGATTGGATGGGACGGCGCGAGCCGGCCCATCGAGGCGTGCGACCCGAACCTAGCCCTTGCCGCTCATCCTCGGGGTTCCGGGGAGCGTGGGGGAGCCCGGAGGGGGCACTTCGTTCACGACGAACGATGTCGCGCCCCTCGCGCCCGCCCTCGGGTCTCGGTTCTCCTGCGCGCTCACTGCCGTCCCGCATCGACCGCGCCCTCCTTCATGAAGCCTGTCCGGTTGGGGCCCCCCGCGCGCTCCCCGCGGTCGATCAACTAACGCCGCACCGGTGATTCAGCTCGACCGAGGGCCTTGCCGCCCTCCGGGAGGTGGTGGATACGCTACACGACAACCCGTTCGAAGCTTCTCGCCTTCGCGGTTGCGTCCGCTGCTTCCGGCCGTGAAGGGTC
>JASHYQ010000107.1 GCA_030042955.1 Thermoplasmata archaeon | reverse complement strand
GCGCCGAACGCCGCGGCCGTGATGAACTCGGTCCCGCCCGAGAACCGGGGGTCGGCGTCGGGGATGCTCGCCACCCTCCAGAACACCGGGCAGCAGGTATCGATGGCGATCTTCTTCACCATCGTGATCCTCGGCCTGTCGGCGGGCCTCGGCAGCTCCGTCAGCGGGGCCCTCACTTCCGCGCAGGTCGGCTCCCCGGACCTTCAGATCCTGACAGGATTCGTCTCGGCCAACCCGACCGGGGCGCTCTTCGGGGCATTCCTCGGAGAGAACCCGATGCAGTCGCTCCTCGTTGCCGCCTCGCTCACGCCCGGCTGGGTGACGCTCTCGCCTTCGGTCACCGCCTCGCTGCTCGCGCCGCACTTCTTTGCGAACGCGATCGGGCCGGCGTTCCGCAACGCGCTCGGGGAGGCGTTCCTCTTTGCTGGTGGGGTCACGACGCTCGGTGCCCTCGTGTCGGCGGTCCGCGGCCGCCGGTTCATCTATGACCTGTCAGCGCCCCGTAGAGCGGCGGAAGGAGCGGCTCCCTCCGGGGGGACTGGCGCCCTGGATGCGAGCACCACCTCGGCGCAACGGTAAACCGGGGGTCGGTCCGGAGAACGGACCCTCCCGTCGGTCAGAGCCCGTGGGGGTAGAACTGGGCGATTAAGGCCAGAGCGGCGGGCGCGCTGTAGCCCGCCTTGGCAACGATCCGGTCCCGCGTCCGGATCTTCTTGAACCCGACGAACGAGCGCGTTACGAAGAAGAGGTGGGAGTAAGTGCGCATCGTGAAGGCGACGATCGCCCCCTGGGGCTCGAGCAGAACCTTGACGCGATGGTTCTCGGAAACCCACCGATGCGTCATGATGCCCTCAAACGGTCGGGGCCGGGAGACCCCGATGCGGCTTCGCCGTCGCGCGACCGTCGTCGATACGTCAGGAAGGCCCACTCCGCGAGGGGTGCGAGCAGAGGAAACCGACTGAGGGCCCCGTCTACTTCTCCGGCCCTTTGCCGACCCGACGCACCGAGGAACCGCACGAGGCGGGGCGACTCGAACGGGGGCGCGAGGACCGACACGGGGCGGACCTCCAGGCGGTCGAACGCGGGCGCCAACGCGCGGTCCCAGAACGAGGGGTTTCGCAGGTGGAGGTCGAGTGAGTTCCGCGCCGAGTTCCCGGCCATGGTCGGCTGTAGACGGGCCCGTGCCTCACCCGGATGACCGAGGAGGAGCTCCCAGGCGGCGACCGCAAGCCCCGGACGGTTCAGCGAGGTAAAGACCAGAAGACCTCCGGGCCGGATCGCGCGCCCGAGGGCCGCCGCGCACGCACCGACGTTTGGTTCCAGGTTGAACGCACCAAAGGTCGAGTAGGCGCCGCCGAACGCGCCGGGGGCGAACTCCTCGAGCGCGCTGTCCAGCTCGCTCATCGGGGCGCACCGGGTCACCAGCCGGTCCGCAAGTCCCGCGGCCTTAGCCCGCTCCCGCAGGTGCACTAGCATGGGCTCAGAGATGTCGACCGCTAGGATGTGGTGACCCGCGGCGAGCAAGGGGAGGGTTTCGAATCCCGTGCCCGGCCCGACCTCCACCAGCGGGTCGATGCTCCGGAAGGCCGAAAGGAGCCGGGAGGTCGTACGGTTCTTCAGATACCTGTTGAGGGTACTCGATTCGACGGCGCTCGTGTAGTGGGGCGCAATCGCGTCGAACTCCCATCGCAGCCGCTCGTGTGCAGAGGGAGGCCGGGGCGGACGCGTCGGGTCCAGCCGGACGACCCAGTCCGTCGGGCGGAAGTATCGGTCCCAGACCTCATCCCCGTACTTCCGCCGGATCCCTTCGCGCGCGCGAGCGGCCTCCAGCGGGTCCGTCACGGCCTCAGCGGCGCACAGTTTGTCGACCCCGTCGGGTCCCACCACCGCGCAACCCCCCGCGCGGAGCACGGTGACCCTCCATCGACGATCGGAGCGAGCCGCGACGAGGTAGAGGAGCGGCCCGTCGAGCCAGTATCGGAGTTCGATTGGCGACTCCCCCAGGGGCCGGATTTGAACCACGTCCCGCCCGACCGGGGGCGCGAGTGCGGACTCGATCCACTTCGACCCCTCCTCCGTCGGGGTCGGCGCGGTGGGCTCTGTTCTGCCCTCCGTTTCGTACTGGGCACGGAGCATCTCGAACCGGCGCGAGCGGGTCGCCACCCGGTCGAAAGAGACCACCATACGGTACAAGTAGAGTTCTTGGTGCCGCCGTCGGTGCTCGGCGTTCCGAATCAACCCCCCGCACTGGAGATACGCCGCGAGCGGCAGGAAGATTACCGCGCTAGCAACCCGGGTTAGCCACGACGCGTTCCGAGGGCTCAGGTCTCCCGGTCGGCCAGCCTGCGCTGCGTAAAGTCGGGGGAGCTCCCTCTCCATCCAGGGGCACCCGGCGAGCAATGCTCGGTAGTACTCCTGGCCCCGGAGGATCCGTGCGGAGAGAGCCTCCCGCGCGAAGAGGAGCCCCTGGCCTGCACCGAATTCCCGGAGGGCCCGCCGCTCGTCGATCACGTAGTTGAAACACGGCGTGGGTGCCAAAGGACCCCCCCCGCGGAGCCGGAGGAGGCGGAGCCTCAGGTACGTCGCCGCAAGGAACCAGGACACCGCCCCAGCCCGGGTGATTACCAAGAAGTCGAGGTCGTCCTCCGCGGATGGAGCGCCGTAGGCAGCGGACCCGGTGACCCCGATGCATCGGATGGAGGGTTGCAGCCGACGGAGGGGCCCATCGAGGAGGGCCTCCGCGCGGGCAAGGTACTCCGTTCCGCGTCGGCGGCGATCGGTCTCCGTCTGCTCGGATATCGATAGCGGACGAGCGGCCCGGTAGGCGACTCCAACGAGGTCCGGGCGGTCCGCGAGGTACTGTTCGAGCTGGTCCGGAAGCTCCGGCCCGTTCGTCGGGAGGAGCGTGGTGAGCTCGGCGAGCGGAATTCGGACGCCGAACCGGCCGGCGAGGTCGGTAAGGAGGCGGATACGACGATCGACGTTGATGTGCTCGATGGCGCCGCCCACGACCCTCATCGCGTCGATTCGGCCCTCGAGCGCGCCCTCCAAGGTCGTTTGCATGGGGTCCGCCTTGGGTCGTTGCTTGCACTGTGTGGCCGGTTACGTCCCGGGACCCTTGGGCGGGGCTCCTCGGCGTCGAACAGCGAGCAGGACCGCCGCGATGACCACGACAGCGACGCCAGCTCCGATCGCCACCACCTCGAGGGTCGACGGCCCACTACTGGAGGCGGAGGTGGTGGCGTTGGAGTCGACCATGGTCCCGATCATGGTGGGGAAGTGGATCAGGCAGACGAACTCGTAGGTCCCCGGCGTCGTCGGCGCGGTAAACGTCACGGGGAACTGCACGCCGACCGTGGAACCGAGACTGAGGTTAACGAGGGGAGGGTGGCTGTTGAAGAACTCCGCCACCTCGGCCGAAGTGTCGGTCGAGGGGAGGGTGAAGTTTGCCACCGAGGAGAGAGTGAAAGTGTGGTTGAAGTCGGCGAGCTGCGTGACGATGAGACGGACGCTTTGTCCCGGCAGTACGGAGAAGGAGGCCGGTGTGAAGCTGAACGACGAGGTCGCCGAGATGTTCACGAACGCCGGGCCTGGCGAAGAGGCTGGCACTGGCGTGGACCCTCCCTGGGCCATGGCGGCCCCGGGAAGCGACCCCAGGAACGTCGCGAGCACCGCGAGGACGGCGACCTGCCAGAGGGCGACGCACCCCGCCCGCCGGGAGACGATCATCGACTCGACTCCGGGAACGGCAGCCACGCAGGGGGGACAGCCAGGAATCCGCCGCTCCTCCGGGCCGCCGGCTCCGGGTCGCAGAGCGCATGGTGATGGAGCAACTCAGCGACGGCGGCTTCGGGCGCGAGCCCCCAAGGTAACGAGAGCCAATGACCGCAGTCCAGCATCACGCGCGCTCCGACCGCTTCGGTACGTTCGTTTTCCGACCCGCTCATGGTTGTTTCTCCTCTTCCGTGACGTAGATTAGTTTCGACGGCCGCCGCCGAAGCCGGCGGGTCACGCCGGCGACCAACAGAGAGACGGCGGCCGCCGCGGCGCCCGCGGCCGTGAGCTCCCCGATCGGCACCCCGGCGATGGTCGCCGGGAGGACGACCCCGATCCGGGCGGTGAAGAGGAGGGAGGTGAACGTGCCTGCGGAGGCGCCGAAGGAGACGGAGAGGCTCGC
>JASHYQ010000106.1 GCA_030042955.1 Thermoplasmata archaeon | reverse complement strand
ACGCCCTCGAGCGTGAAGGCGACGATGCTCGGTCGCTCGCGCGGGTCGGCCGGGCCGAGGACCTCCACCCGGGGCTCCCCCCCGAAAGCCCGCGTGAAGCGCTCGTTCAGCTCGAGCTCGTGGCGTCGCATCTCGTCCGGCTCGAACTCCGCGAGGTACCGCAGCGCCGCCCCGGCCCCGATCACACCGGCGTAGTTCTGGAGGCCCGCCTCGAACCGGTGGGGAGGGGGTCGGAGCTCGTGGTCGGTGAGCGTGCTCCACTCCACGGTCTCTCCGCCGACCAGCACCGGCCGCAGCGTCGCGAGACGGTCGGGGGATGCCGCGAGCACCCCGGTGCCGGTCGGCCCGAGCATCTTGTGTCCGGAGACCGCGTAGAAGTCGACGCCGAGGCGCGCCAGGGCGATGGGTGTGTGCGGCGCAGCCTGGCACCCGTCGAACAGCACGAGCGCCCCCCGGTCGTGGGCGCGCTCGGTGACCTCGGCGATCGGCAGCGTCCGCCCATCCAGGTTCGAGGTGTGGAACAGGCTCACCAGGCGCACCCCGCGGGAGAGCGCCCCCTCGAGACGATCCGCGTCGAAGCTTCCGTCGTCCGGCAGAGGGAGGATGTCGACGTGGATCCCGCGCTCGCGGGCGAGCCGCTGCCAGACGATTAGGTTCGAGTTGTGCTCCCGGTCCGAGATCAGCACCCGCTCGCCGGGCTTCCAGTCGAGGCCCTGAGCGACCAAGTTGATCGCCTCGGTCGAGTTGCGGAGGAAGACGATCCCCCGGGGGTCCGGGAGCCCGAGCCGCTCGGCGAAGAGGGTGCGGACCTCCTCGTACCTCCGGCCGACCTCTTCGGCGAACCGATGGAGACTTCGCCCTGCGCATCCGGGAAACTCCCGATAGTAGGCGGCGCTCGCGTCCAGGACGGCTTGCGGGACGAGGGACATGCACGCCGAATCGAGGTAGACCGGCGCAAACCCGTCGGCGCGGGGGCGGAGCGCGGGGAAGTCGGAACGACAATCGGCCAGGCTCACGAGCCGCCCCGCTGCAATCCCTCGGCGGCCGCCGCGAGGGTTGCCGCCCCGATGACGAGCGCCCGCTCATCGGGGGCGAACGTCGCGGAGTGGAGGCTCGCCGGCCGACCGGAGACGCCCACGCCGAGCCGAAGGAAGGTGCCGGGGACGTGTTCGAGGTAGCAGGCGAAGTCCTCGGCTCCCATCACCGGCGCGGGGACCTCGACTACCGAGTCACGACCGAACTCACGGGCGAGCGTCGCCGCCACCGTGCGGGTGGTCGTCGGGTCGTTCACGAGCGGGGGGTAACCGGTGATGTACTCGATCCGGACCTTCGCCCCCAGGCTCGCCGCGATCGAGCGGACCCGCCGACGCAGAGCGCTCTCGAGGAGCTTTCGAGTGGCGGGGCTCATGCTCCGGACCGTGCCCTCGAGCACCACCTCGTCCGGAAGGATGTTGTTCTTGGTGCCGCCGTGGACCGAGCCGACGCTCACGACCGCGGGCTCGACCGGGTCGACGACCCGGCTGACGAGCGCCTGCATACCGAGCACGATCTCGCTCGCGACCACGACCGCGTCCGGGCCTTGGTGGGGCGTCGCGGCGTGCCCCCCCTTCCCCCGGACCGTGATGCGGAAGGCGTCGGCCGCGGCCATCATCGGCCCCGCCTTCCAGCCGACCTGGCCGAGCGGGAGGCTCGGGATGACGTGCTGGCCCACGATGTAGTCGACCTTGGGGTCTTGGAGGCACCCTTGCTCGATCAGGGCGAGCGCTCCCCCGATCCGGCCTTCCTCCTCGGCGGGCTGGAAGATCAGCTTCACGGGTCCTGCGAGGGGACGGGGAGGACGCTGGAGGATCGCCGCGGCCCCCAGGAGGCTGGCCATGTGCACGTCGTGCCCGCAGGCATGCATCCGACCGGGAAACCGAGAGGCGAAGGGAAGACCGGTCGCCTCGGTCACAGGGAGGCCGTCCATGTCCGCTCGAAGCGCTACCACCGGGCCGGAGCGGCCGCCGCCGATCAGACCCACGACACCGTACCCCTCCGCGAACGTGCGGTGGGGGATGTTCAGCTCCTCGAGCGCTCGCACGACCTTCTCGCGCGTACGCTCCTCCTGGAGCGAGAGCTCCGGCTCCTGGTGGAACGCGGTCCTCCAAGCGCGCATCGCGGGCAGGGCTCGCCGGGCCAGCGGCGTCCACGGCTCCCAAGACCCGTCCATCGGCCGGCGAACGGGGAACCCGATATAATGCGCGCGATGAGGGCTCAGGGGGCGCGCCCGGGTCCTCGAGGGGTCCCGCGACGGAGAAGCCGCTCGATCCGGGCCAGAGGACGGAAGGAGGCGACCTCCGCGACCTGGTGTCGGGTCGGGCGCGGCTTACGGAACCGGTTGAACCACACCGGGCGGATCCCGGCCCGGCGGGCTCCCAGCACGTCGTTCGTCCAAGAGTCGCCCACCATCACCGCTTCCCGCGGCCGGGCCCGGGCCGCAGCGAGCGCCGCCCGGAAGATCGCGGGGTCGGGCTTCTCTGCCCCGACGGCCTCGGAGATGATCAGGAAGTCGATGGTCGTCGAGAGACCGAGGAACTCCACCTTGTCGACTTGCTCGGCGACCTGATTGTTCGTCACGACCCCTACCGGGCGGGAGCGCGCGACGCGGCGGACGAGTTCCACCGCTCCGGGGACCGCCCGCCGGAGGCGCTGGTAGTGGGTGCGGTACGCCGTGGAGAGTTCCCGGGCCTCCGCGGGGGAGCAGGACCAGCCCGCGTCGGCGGCAAGCGCCCGGAACCGGGCCGCGCGCGCGGCGGCGTAGACGGAGGGGGGATGGCCCACGGTGCCGAGCGTGAGGTCTGCCGCCCCGAGGTGGTCGAGGTAGGTCTGCCAGAGTCGGTCGAGGGAAAGAACGGCCAGCCGAGGCTCGGCGCGGCGGACCTCGCCGAGGGCCGCCCGGCACGTGAGGGAGTGGTCGAAGAGGGTGTCGTCCATGTCGAAGAAGACGACCGAGGGCTCACGCCCGACCGAACCGGCCACGTTCCAGTGAGCGGGGCCGGGGAGAAAACGGCACCGGCTCGGGGGCAGCGTGACCCGTGGTATTTTTATAGTAGTGGTGGGTTACTAATCGCGTAAATCGGAGGGGCAAGGAGGCGGTCGGTCGCCCCTTCCTCCGGGAAGCACACCATGGCAAAGATCATCGGAATCGACCTGGGCACGAGCAACTCGGCGGCGGCTTTCCTCGAGGCCGGGCGTCCCGTCATCGTCCCGAGCGCCGAGGGGACCACCGTCGGGGGAGGCAAGGCGTTCCCCTCGTACGTCGCCTTCACCAAGGACGGCCAGCTGATCGTCGGCGAGCCGGCTCGGCGGCAGGCGGTCTCGAACCCGGAAGGGACCGTGACCGCGTTCAAGCGGAAGATGGGCACGGACTACAAGTACTCCATTCACGGCAAGCAGTACACGCCCCAGCAGCTCTCCGCCTTCCTCCTCCAGAAGATCAAGCGGGATGCGGAGGCGTTCCTCGGGGAGAAGGTCGAGAAGGCCGTCATCACCGTCCCCGCTTACTTCAACGACAACCAACGCCAGGCGACCAAGGACGCCGGGGCCATCGCCGGCCTCGACGTCGTCCGGATCATCAACGAGCCGACGGCGGCGAGCCTCGCCTACGGTCTCGACAAGGCGGGGAAGAGCCAGAAGATCCTCGTCTTCGACCTGGGCGGCGGCACGCTGGATGTCACGATCATGGACTTCGGGGACGGCGTCTTCGAGGTGCTCTCGACGAGCGGCGACACGCAGCTCGGCGGGACGGACATGGACAACGCCATCACGGCGTGGATCGCCGGCGAGTTCCAGAAGGACTCCGGGGTGGACGTCCGGTCGGACAAGATGGCGATGCAGCGGGTTCGAGACGCGGCGGAGAAGGCGAAGATCGAGCTCTCCTCCACCCTCGAGACCCAGATCAACCTCCCGTTCCTGACCGCCACGTCCGAAGGGCCGAAGCACCTAGCCGTGACCCTCTCCCGGGCGAAGCTTGAGGAGCTCATTCGGCCGATCATCGAGCGATGCAAGGGACCGGTCGAGCAGGCACTCCGCGATGCCAAGCTCTCGAAGGACCAGATCGGCCGGATCGTCCTCGTCGGAGGACCGACCCGGATGCCGATCGTTCAGAAGTTCCTGGAGCAGGCGGTCGGCCGGCCGATCGAACGCGGCGTCGACCCCATGGAGTGCGTCGCGCTCGGCGCGGCGATCCAGGGTGGCGTGCTCGCCGGTGAGGTCAAGGACGTTCTCCTCCTCGACGTCACTCCCCTCTCGCTCGGCCTCGAGACGATGGGCGGCGTTGCGACTCGGCTGATCGAGCGCAACACGACGATCCCGACCCGCAAGAGCCAGATCTTCACGACCGCCGCCGACAGCCAGTCGACGGTCGAGATCAAGGTCTTCCAGGGCGAGCGCCCGCTCTCCGCGGACAACGTCGCCCTCGGAAGCTT
>JASHYQ010000105.1 GCA_030042955.1 Thermoplasmata archaeon | reverse complement strand
GGCCCGGATGAGCTCGGACGGCTCTCGGGTGGCCTCCGAGTGGAAAACGAGCGTGTTCCCCCCGGCCTTCGCGAACGGTTCGAAATACCGTTGGGGCGCCTCAATCATCAGATGGATGTCGAGGGGGAGGCGCGTCCGCTGGCGGATCGCTCGGACCCACGAAGGTCCGAACGAGATGTTCGGGACGAAGTGCCCGTCCATCACGTCGACGTGCAGCGCATCGGCTCCGGCCTCCTCCGCGTCGCGCACCGCGTCGCCGAGAGCGCCGGGGTCGGCGCTCAGGAGCGAAGGGGCCAGCCACACGACGTTTTTCCGAGAGGCCACGACAGTCCGAGTCATATTAGTATATATACGACCTGCGGAATCAGCGACCTGTTCCTCCGGGAACTATGGTGAAACCAATGAGCGATAGCGTTGGCGAAACTTCGGCGGGTGCCGGATTGCGGTCGGGTCGGCGCGGGATGTCGATGCCGTTCGCGCTGGTCATCCTGATTGTGGTGATCGTCGTGACTGCCGGGGTCGGGTACCTCGGTCTCCAGTCGGTCAAGCCCACGACGGCCACCGTGAAGTCCTGTTCTCCTGCGAGCGCGTGCGTGACCTCGTCTTTGACCAACGATGTGACACTGTTCACGCCCTATAACCCTGGATATGGCCAGACGATGATTTCTGTCGCTTCCGGTGTGAAACTTTCCGCGACGGTCGGCGTCACCGGATCCGAGACCATCAAGACTTACCAAGTCGCTTGGGGCGATGGGACCAATAGTTCCGGCCCCTCCGCGACCTTCACTCATGTTTACGCGGCCCCGGGGACCTACGTCATCGCGGGGTCGGCGATCGACACTAAGGGGATCACCCACACCGGTACCGGCGCATTGATCCCCGTGAGCGTCACCCCGGCGCTCGGGGACGTCATCACGGGGTTCTACCCTACGCTGGTTACCTCACTCTTGAACGGTACCACCGGCGGTATCTATCCGTGGCTCGGAGTCGGCGCTACGGTCACCGTGAACGGGAGCTACTCGAGCGCTCCGCCGAACCCTCTCTGGTTGGCGGCGGGCCCGACGCTGGCGGCCGGCGCAGGCGTGACCCAAAAGACCTACTCGCACGGCAGCACGTGGGCAACCGGAACCTATTCGTTCGCGTCGGCCGGAGTGTATACGGTCACGTTGAGCGGGACGACCGCCAACGCGACGGAGACCCTACCGTTCACCTACGTGTGGAGTTTCTACGTGACGGCGACGGGCGCGGGGCTCGGTTGCTCGTCCTGTAAGATCCCGGTCGCGAAGAGCCCGCACCCGGGAGAGATCGTGGCCTACGAGGTCGCTCCGTCCGGAGCGGTCACCCTCGACCCTGCGGGAGACTACTACACCATCGGCTCGGAGGTTACCCTGAACGTCTTCCAATACCTCATCTCCTACAATGGGACCGACGAGGGCCCTACCGCCAATTCGTTCATCCCGAACGCCGCAACGTGCGTCCCGGGGAGCGGACAGTGCAACGCGTTGTATCCGGGCACGGGGTCCCTCGTCTCGGGGAGCAACATGACCTTCGTCATCAGCGCCAACGACCACTTCTACGACCCGGCGACCGGGAAGACCTGGGGAGTGTACCCCTCGGACGTCATGTTCTCGTACCTCCGGATGATGATGTACGCGGACGGGTCTGTCACCACGACGTACCCCGGCTGGATCATCGACCAGGCGTTCCTCCCGCTGGGTAACCCATACTACGACATCAGCCCCATCACCTCGGCGGCGGTCCACTATCCGTACAACAACACCCCGTACAACATGCTCACCTCGATGTACGTCAACGACTCCGCGTTCTGTCCGGCGTCGGCGATGACCAACGCGCACGGGTGCATCACCATCAACACGGCCGAGAGCGGGTACGCGCAGCCCGCGCTCCTCGACTACCTCGCGCACGGAACGGCCGGGGCGATCCAGTCGTGCGGCTGGTACACCGCTCAGGGCACGGGAGTTCCGGGCTTCAAGTCGAGCGGGGCCGACGCGCCGTGCTACCTGCCCGGAGACTCGACCAGCACCTCGCAATCGTCGTTCACGACGTTCCTGGCCGCCCAGGGGCCGACCAGTTGGGACGGCCTCGAACTCGATGGCCAGGGCAACTACTCGGTCTGCAGCACTCCGTTCTGTGCGACTGGGTTTAACGAAGTCGGAAGCGGTCCGTACGGCCTCGTCAACGCGAACCCGACGGTCGGCTACGTGCTCGCGGCGAACCCCGGGTGGGTCCAGCCGGCGGGATGCGCGGGCGAGTCGTACTGTCTGCCCGCGAAGGGGACCTTCGCGAGCAAGGTGGTCGTCTACTACGATGACGACGACACCTTGGGCATCCAGGAGCTGTCGGCGGGCTACGCGGACCTCGCCGGCATCGAGCAGGCGGACGCGGGCACGTATCTCGCGCTCGCCGCGAAGGGCCAAGTCGTGCTCGTGAACACCCCGAGCACCAGCACGTTCAACTTCGGGTTCAACCTGAACATCGGCCTCTCGACCCTCGCGCAGTTCGACCCGTACAAGGTGAACATCCTGTCGAACACCTTTGACTACGTCGGGCTGCGGGACTTCCTCGCTCAGGCGTATCCGTATGCGTCGGTCGATGCGCAGTACAACGTCTACCAGGGGATCGAGTTCGGGTTCAACTACGGCGGGTTCATCCCCGAGTACCTCGGGAACTACTACCCGACGAACGTGAGTTTCCCCGGCTACAACACGACCACCGGGCTCTGGAGCGACCCGTCCACGTCCTCGAGCGCGTCTTCCATCGTGGGCAGTGCCGCGTACTACTGGAAGCAGATCACTACCTCCGGCAACCCCCTCTACGACCCGCAGTTCGGCACCGGAGGCTACTCGGCGTCGAACCCGCTACACGTCCCGGCGATCGCGTTCGAGGGAGACCCAACCCACTTCGCGATCATGGAGCTGTGGGGTAAGTACGTGACCCAGATCTCGGGCGGCGCGGTCGTGTTCGACGTGTTCTACGTCGCTCCGGGCGTCGTCTACGAGTACCTCGTGCCGGGTTCCCCGTGGGCCCTCTGGCTACTTGGCTGGGGAGCCGACTACGCGCAGCCCTACGACTACTGGGCGGCCTACGGAACGGCAGTGGGTACTTGGACGACGCCCAACAGCGTGGCGGCGACCCTCACCGAGGGTGCGGCCTCCGCGGTGTACAACTCCCCATCGTGTACAGGATACGGGGCGGTCGACACCTTCGCGGCGCTGTTCTACTGGGCCAACCAGCTCGCAATCCCGCAGGACTGCCAGGGGGTCGCGTACAATGTGACCCTCTACTGGGCCCCGTATGCGAACCACGATACCAACGTCGTGCAGGGCCAGCTGATCTGGAACCGCCTCGATGCAATCTTTTCGGCGTTGAACCTCTACGTCAACACGGAACAGGCCTTCCAGCCGGATTACATCGCACCGTGGGTCAACCCGAGCTCGCTCGGCCTCAACGGGATCAACGGATTCCCCGGCCAGGAGAACCTCTGGTACACCGTGCAGGGGAACGGGGTCGTATCGTAGGTCGCGAACCCCTTCAACGGGCCGGCCCCCGGTGGTGTCCGGGGGCCGGGAACCTTTTCCTTCTCCATTTTTCTTGACCCCGAAACGACCCGCCCGGGAACCACGCCGTGACCGGGGGCTGCTCTGCTGTCCCGGCAAGAGCTCGACCGGAGACGGTGGACCCGTTTCCGGGACCGGTCAGAGGAACTCGC
>JASHYQ010000104.1 GCA_030042955.1 Thermoplasmata archaeon | reverse complement strand
ACGTCGTGGTGCTCCCCGACGGTCGTCATCGGCGGCCGACGGTCCCGGCAGACCTGCATCGCGTAGGGGCACCGCGGATGGAACCGGCACCCGGGCGGGGGCGTGATCAGGTTCGGGACCGACCCCGGGATCGTGCTGAGGTCCTTCTCCGGCCGGTCCATCCGGGGGACCGCGGAGAGAAGGCCCTGGGTGTAGGGGTGGAGCGGCCGCTGGAACAGCTCCTTCACCGGGGCGCTCTCCACGACGACCCCGGCGTACATCACGTTCACGCTGTCGCAGACCTCAGCGACGACCCCGAGGTCGTGCGTGATCAGCACGATCGCCGTACCGACACGCACGCGGAGCTGGTTCAGCAGCTCGAGGATCTGGGCCTGGATCGTGACGTCGAGAGCGGTCGTCGGCTCGTCGGCGAGCAGGACCTCGGGGTCGCTGCACAGCGCCATCGCGATCATCGCGCGCTGGAGCATCCCTCCGGAGAGCTCGTGCGGGAAGCTTTTCGCGACCTGCCTGGGGTTCGCGATACGGACGCCCTCGAGCAGCTGGACGGTGCGCCAGAACGTCTCCTGGTTGAGCGGCTGCTGCGCGTGGCGGCCGTACCCCGGGAGCCGGAACCGGAGCCCTTTCAGCTTCTCCCATCGCATCTGGAGGAGGAACTTCCCCCGGGCGGCGCGGAACGCGCGGCCGGCCTGCATCTCCCGCAGGTAGGTCTCGTTGACCTGCTCCGTCAGCTCGAGCAGGCGCCGTTGGTGCCGCAGGTACCCTCGCTGGCTCCTCGAGAGGTCGAAGCGTCGGAGGGCCCGCAGCGCGCGTCGCCGCTGGCTTCGGGCCGCCGTCCCGGCCTGGAGGAACATGTAGTAGAGCTCGGTCTCGGCGGTGGAGCACCCGACGTGCTTCGCTACGCGCCGTGCTTCCTCCCGGAGCGCCCCCGTGTCGCCTCGCTCGGCGGCTCGCGCCATGGCGTCCACGAGCTCCGCGAGCTGCTCGGGCCCGCCCTCCCGAAAGGACGCCTCGCTGGGCGGCCCGTCGGAGGCCACCGGACGAACGTCCGCCACCGGCGGGGGTTCGACGAACGCCGCGAGCTCCTCGGCGTCCACCACGGTCCCGAACGACCGCGCGGCCCCGCCGGCCGCGAGGAGGCCGTCCACAATCTCGAGACCCCGGTGGAGCAGGAGCGCCTCCCCGAGCTGGTCCGCGACCGAGAAGACCGGGTTCATCGCCTGCATCGGCTCCTGGAAGATCATCGAGATGCCCTGGCCCCGGACCGCGGCCATCCGCTCGTTCGCCTGCCTGATCCGGCGGAACGACCGCTTCACCGTGATCCGCCCGGTCCCCCGTTGACGGCGGAAGCGCGCTTCCTTCTCGAGGCCCCAGAGGAGGTCCGCTCCCCGGAACACGACGCTCCCCGAGACGATCCGGCCGGGGTCGGTGATCAGCCGGTCGATGGAGAACGCCGTGACGCTCTTCCCGCAGCCGGTCTCGCCGACGATCCCGGTCGTCTCCCCCTTGCGGATCACGAGGTTGACCCCGTCCAGGGCCCGAACAACCCCGTCGTAGGTGAAGAAGTAGGTCTTGAGCCCACGAACCTCGAGCGCGATCGGTTTCCCGTCCTCGGGCGGCGCGGGAGGTGGGGCCGGTCGCTTGGCCTTCAGCCGGGGGCCGGGGAGCCCGGGCCGCGCGGTCGGCGCGGGCCCGCGCGACGCCGGGCGATGGCTGGACGCGGGTCGAGGACGGGGGAAGCCGAGGTCGGAAGCAGCAGCCGGCACTCGGCCACCCCTAGCGTCGGAGCCTGGGGTCGAGCGCGTCCCGGAAGCCGTCGGAAAGGAGGTTGACGCTCACCGCCAGCATGAACACCGCGAGCCCCGGGAAGAACAGCTGCCACCAAGGGACCACGCAGAGGCCACCGGAGATCATGCAGTTCGTCACGGTGGTCTCGAGGTCCACGACCGAAAGGGCGGCCAGGTTTCCCCACTCCGGGAAGTACGGGGTGGGCAGGAGCGCCGAGGAGAAGCCGAGGAAGACGAGCGACCCAAAGAGGAGAGGGACCGTGCCCACATCGAGGGAGAACTGGATGAAAAGCGGGTACAGGCTGTTCGGGATGATGTGGTGGAAGAGGATCCGGCGGCCGCTCGCTCCGCTCGCCCGGGCCGCCTCGACGTACTTCTGCTCCCGCACGGTCAGGACCTGGCTGCGAACGAGACGAGCGTAGAGCGGCCACCAGACGATCGCGAACCCGAGGATGGCGGTGAAGAGCGGGGTCCACAACAGATCGACGACCGTGACGCCGGCCCAGTGCCACCCGAGGAGCGCGAACCCGGGGATGCGAACCTGGTGGATAGAGATGGAGAGGACCGTGATGAGGACGATGATGAACAGGATGATCGGGATCGACAGGAAGATGTCGGTGAGACGCATGACCACGTCGTCGACGACCCCTCCGTAGAACCCGGCGACCACGCCGGCAAAGAGGCCGATCGTGGCTCCGATCCCCACGATCGACACGGAGATGATCAGCGACCAGTCCGACCCCCGGAGAAGGCCTAGCCAGAGATTGAAGAACGAGGTGGCGCTGTCGGCCTCCAGCGTGATCGACCCGAGCGGCAACGGACCCCCGCGGAGGGTTGCGAAGTTGACCGTCGGGGCGATCAAGGACGGGAACGCCGCCCCGCTCGACGAATACGGTATCTTGTACCAATCGCCGCTACAGAACTGCGCCGCGTTCGGAGGTGGGGTCACCTCGTACGTGCAGACGTACGGGGCGCACACCTGCGCCGGGGTGAACGGTCCGTTGGCCATCGTGGTCGAGTTGTACCACCCGGTAGCGGCGTTGTCCGGCCCGTAGTTCGCGGAGCACAGGTCGGTCATCTGCACCCAGCTGACCTGGCCCGCGGGGATGAAGGTCGCAAAGACGGCCATTCCG
>JASHYQ010000103.1 GCA_030042955.1 Thermoplasmata archaeon | reverse complement strand
GCCGCCGCCCCCAACGCGTCCTTGCGCCCGGTGACCTGGACGATCCCGCTCCGGTCGCGCAGGACGACAAACAGGATCCCGCCCGACGAGCGCGAGCGCAGGACCCAGCCGCGGAGACGGAGCTCCTGGCCGAGGGCCGCCGGTTCGAGGGCGCGCGCGACCGGGACGAACTCCCCGGAGCTCACTGGTACTCCCGCCACTTGTGCCCGCACTTCGTGCACTCGAAGATGCGGGTCTCCGGTTCGTCGGAGCCGCGGGTCTGGCGGAGGACGTAGTAGGCGGTGCCGTTCTCGCACTTGGGGCATACCTCGTGGGCCGTCGGGAGGGTCGCGACGCGCGCCCCCTCCACGACCGCGACCTCGCGTGCCTTCGGGGTCGAGTGGCGGACCTCCACGCCGCGGCCGAGCGGCACCGTCGTTCCGCACCCCTTGCAACGCCAGACGCCGTGCGGACGGTCCGGGTGCATGGAGCGCTTGCAAACCGGGCAGAACATGGATGGAAGCCCACTAGCGGGGGGACGATATTTTACGCTTGGCGCGCCCCGAGCCGTTTCGGCGCCGCCTACCCGATCATCTCTTCGGGGGATGCCGAGCTCGACGGCGGAGCGTTCGGTGGGGCGACGCTCAGCGGCAGGGGAGAGGGCTTCGCGCCCGGTGCCAGGAGCTGGCGGATGTGTTCGGTCCGCCGCGCGAGGTCCTCCTTCGTGCCGATGTCGTGGCGGACGTAGTAGGCGCCCTTCACGAACTTGAGCGCGCCCTCGACCCGCGCGCCCGCCTCGTGGATCGCGCTGGCCTCCGCGGTGATCGCGAGGCCGCGCGAGTTGGAGAGACGCACCCGGCCCGGGCCGACCTCCTCCACACTCCCGTAGAAGACGTGGAGGCCGGCGGCCTCGATCGCGGGGGCGTCGAGTTCGAGGACCCCTCCGGCCTGGGGTCGGTCGCCGTAGCCGGGAGGCACGAGATACTTGACGACGGTCGCTCGCAACCGGAACCGGAGCAACGTCGGGTCGACCCGGCCGCTCGCGACCCCGAGGAGGAGCTCCGCGAAGTTTCCCTCCTCGTACAGCGAGAGGACGTTGACCCCTTCCGGGTCGCCGAACCGGGCGTTGTACTCGAGCAGGAGGGGTCCCCGCGCGGTCAGCATGAACCCCCCGTACAGGATTCCCCGGTAGTGGAACCCCTCCGCCCGGAGGGCCCCCACAGCCTGCTCCATCATCGAGAGCGCCTGGTTCCGGGCCGCCGCGGAGAGGAACGGGAGCAGGTGGTCCCGCTGCGAGTACGAGCCCATGCCCCCCGTGTTGCCCCCGAGATTGCCCTCCTTCGCCCGCTTGAAGTCCTGCACCGCGGGCATCGGGTAGACCCCGGAGTCGGTGACGAAGGCCATCTGGCTGAACTCCTCGCCGTCGAGCTTCTCCTCGAGGAGGACGGAGCCCCCTTGGAGGAGGAGCGATTTCGCGTACGCGGCGCCCTCCCTCGGCTCCGTGAAGTCGGAGCCCTGGACCCAGACGCCCTTGCCGGCGGTAAGGCCGCTTGGCTTTACGACGAACGGCGCGCCCGCGAACTCCCCGACCGCCCGGTCGACCTCCTCGACAGCCTGGGGGATGAGGAACCTCGGCTGTCCGGCGACCCCGTGCTTCGCAAGCAGCTGCCGGCAGAATCGCTTCGAGGATTCGATTCGGGCGGCGTCCTGGTTGGGTCCCACGGTCGGAATCTTGGCTTCCCGGAGCGCGTCCGCGACCCCCGCCGCGAGCGGAGCTTCGGGTCCGACCACCGCCGCGTCCACGCCCTGGGCCCGGGCGAACTCCACGACCCGGACCTTGTCGGTCGGGTCGATGCGCGTCGAGGCGTGGGCCAGGTGTTGGAGGCCCGGGTTCGCGTTCGAACTGGCGACCACGACCTCGGCGTTCGCCTTCGCGAGCGCCCAGGCGATCGCGTGCTCGCGCGCCCCTCCTCCGATGACCAGGAATCGCATCGCGGGCCCGGGAGGCGGTGTGGGATATATCGGGTTCGCGCGGACCCTCGACCGGACCCGCCCCTCGGCGGGCCGGCCCCGCCACCCTTAAGAACCGAGCTCAGGTGGGCCGGCTCTCGAGGCCAGAGATGGAGATTCGCGTCGTGGAGAAGGAGCACGACCTCCTCCGCTTGGAGTTCCCGAGGGGTGAGGAGACGCTCCTGATCCCGCTGGTGGAATCCCTCCAGAAGGAGGAGAAGGTCGTGGAGGCTCGCTACTACCTCGGCCACCCGTACCTGGACCACCCGACGCTCCTGCTCCGGACCAAGGGCGAGAAGCCGCAGGCGGTCCTCAAGCGGGTCTTGCGGGACCTCGCCGACCTGTACGGTGACCTCCTCACCGATTTCGAGAAGAAGGCCGACAAGGTCAAGGCGTAGGGACCGCGAGCCCATGTTGAAGGAGTGCGCCCAGCACGGCTTCTTCCGCGCCGAGGTCTGCCCCGTCTGCGGGCAGTCCGGTCGGTTCCTGATGAACGACCGGGAGCTCGACCACCTCGGTCGGGTGCTCACCGGGATCCTCCGCCACTTCCCCGACCGCTACGGGCTGGAGATGGAGCCGCAGGGATGGGTCTCGCTGCCGGCGATCGTGCGGGCCGTCTCGCAGAAGCACCCCGCCTACCACTGGCTACGCACGATGCACCTCGTCGCGATCGCGGAGACCGACGCGAAGGGGCGGTACGAGGTCCGCGACGAGAAGATCCGGGCGACGTACGGCCACACGGTCGACGTCGAGCTCGACCTTCCGACCGAGAACATCCCCGCCCAGCTGTTCTTCCCCGTCACGCCGGAGGAGGCCACGATCGTGCTCGAGGTCGGCCTGAAGCCCTCGGACCGGAAGAAGGTGCACTTGTCGAAGACCGCGGAGGACGCCCGCGCCGCCGGCAGCGTGCGCACCCCGGACCCCGTGATCCTGGCGGTCGACACCCAGAGGGCGCGCAGCGGCGGGCTCGTGATCATGCGAGCGGGAAAGACCGTCTTCCTAGTCGACCAGGTGCCGGCCGAGTACCTCTCGCGCCACGAGAGCGCCCCCGCCGAGCCGGCGGCGGAGAAGAAGTAGGCCTCGGGGCCTGGGCTCAGCCGAACCCGTCGTCCCCTACGTTGGACTCGTACGTCGTGATGATGTAGACCCCGACCGTGAGGTGGCTCGAGGGGGGGTACGGGTTCGTGAAGACGAAGGTGAACGTGTCGGTGTACGGCGCGGCGAAGACGATCAGCCCGTTGTCCGATGGGCCGACCGACCATTGGGGCACGGGGTCCTGACCCTCTACGAACTGCACGATCTCCGTCGAGTTGTAGACGGCCACCTCGATGTTGGTGCCCGCGGGGTCGACCGTCGTGAAGTTCCCCTGAATGTAGTCCCCGCCCGTGATATTGCCGGAGAGGGCGCTAAAGTTCCCCGCTCCTATCGTCCACGTGCCCGCCGTCGTAAGGGGGTCGGGGACGTTCGGAGGGCCCGTGATCGCGAGGGAGATCATCGCGTAGGCCAGACCCCCCGCCACCCCCACCACGATGAGCGAGCGCAGGATGTTGAGCGTCCGGAGGCGACGCTTGGCACCTCCGCGTAGCTTCGGGAGGTCGGCCGAAGCGACCGGGTCGGGTGCCCCGCACTCCGGGCATTTCGCCGCCCTAGGAGGCACCGCGACGGCGCAGAATCGGCAGGCTCCCCAGGTAGGGTCGCGGACCGGAGCGTCGGGCAAGGTGGGAGGGAACTCCGGGCCCCTTCTTTTGGGGTTTCGTACGAACCACGAGGGAGGTAGGGCGACTACCGCCGTCCGCCACCCAGCTGGACCAGGACGTTCTTGCGGTGGGTGTACGCCTCGACCGCCCGAGGACTCTGCTCGAACCCGAGGCCGCTGCCCTTGAACCCCCCGAAAGGGGTCTGGGGGTACGTCGTCGGGGACTCGTTGACCACGACCATGCCGGACTC
>JASHYQ010000102.1 GCA_030042955.1 Thermoplasmata archaeon | reverse complement strand
GTCGGTTCGAGAAGGAGGATTTCGTCGATTCCTCCGTCGGCGACCTGTGGAAACGCCGGGTCCTATACGAGATCGAGCGCACCCCGTCGCTCCTACGAAGGTGTGGAGTCACTACGCCACCGGCGGTTCCTCGAACGCTCAAGGCCCGCCACATTGAGCGGCTCAAGCAGGGCCTGCCGTGGAGCCCCGCTTCGTTTTCTGTCCACTTCAACGCGCTGCGCCGGTTCCTTCGGTGGTCACAGAACCCACTCGCGACGCAACGGGGCGTTTGGGCGGTCCCGGCCGAAAGCGCCGGCCACCGAAGATGGCTCGAGCCGGAACAACTCGCGCGCCTGTACCGAGCGGCTCAGGGCCGCGAGCGAGTGCTCCTTGCACTCGAAGGTTTCAACGGTCTGCGTCGTGTAGAGGTCTTGCGGTTACGCGGCAAGGACGTCGACTTCGATCGCCAGCGCCTGCGGGTACTCGGTAAGGGGCGTAATGGCGGGAAGTGGCGCACGCTTCCCATGTTCTCGGAGACCGCACGAGTGCTGAGCTCCGCCTCCAAAGGATTGGACGAAAATTCGAGGCTGATCCCGCTGTCTCTGTCCGGTGCCGACCTTCTTCTCCAGAGGGTCGCCAACCGGGCGGGATTTCCCGACCTCGGTCTACGGGTCTCACATCACGATCTGCGGCGGACTTTCGGTCGCCTGGCCCACAAGGCGGGTATGGATCTTGTTCAGCTGAAGAATCTGTACGGTCATGCCTCGCTCGATCAGACCGTCCATTACATTGGTCTGGATGAGGATGAGATGCGAGCAGGACTTGACCGACTGGCAACCTTCATCGGCCCCTTGCTGAGCAACCGAGAGAAGGCCAGCGAGCAGTAGCCGATCTTCTACGGGACCCCGAGGCCCGTCTCACGGAGAGAAGAGCAGATACGCTCGCTCTCTTTCCGATCTTCCGGGCTCGGCTTGGTCGACTCCGCATTGTTTCCTTGGGACGTCCCGCTTCCCGCCGGTCAAACGGTCGGATGGGTCATCCAACTGGAAGCGGACGAACCATTGAATCTCTGGCTCCGTCCGGGATCCGAGCATGTCTGGGAGGATGCTCGCTCGGCGGGGAAAGTGCCGGGCCAGCCCGTGCTCTTCGTTCAGACGGGTCAGGGGCCCGTCGCCTGGGTCGGTTGGGGGCGTGTTCTTCAGGGGGACGAGCGTTGGAGGGTCTACGGTGTGCCTACGACCTGCGGTGGCCGCCTGGATCCGCCGCTCCCGGTGCTCGACCCCTCGGTCGAGTTCGGACCTGGCTCCTCGACGGCCGACCTTTGGGACAATCGAGCCCTCGGCGCGACGCTGGGTCTGCTCCGGTACCGTGAGCGGACCCCGTATCGCGAGGTGGGGGCTCGCGACCTACGACTGACCGATGGAGATCTCCATCGACTGGCCGAGGCGCAGCCCAAGCTTCGCCAGGTGGGAGCGTCCACGCCGGCGGGCTTCCATCCATCGGAAACGGGTCCCGGCCTAGTGGCTGAGCTCATGCCCCCGGGCGAGCGCTCACCCCCCAGATCGCTGGACCTCGGCGAGGCCGAGAAGCTCGTGATCGATGACCTGAAGCGGGTGTTTGGCGACGAGATCGAGTTCAGTAGCCTGACGGCGATCCCCGATCGGTTCCGCGACACGGATTATTGGGTCGTGGAGGGCAGTTTCTGGTCCGACTTCGTCCTCAAGAATTTCCAATACGCGGTGGTGGCGGACACGGGCAAACTTGCGGCAAAGCGGGTAGATCAATAGAGGGCGCTCCTGGAACGATCTAGGCACGGGCGGACGGGCCGGACGGCGGGATACGCCGCCTCGAGCAGGGGTCACGGTCAGGGTGCCAGCGATTCCATCGGATACAAACCTATTTTGACCGAGTGTTCATCACTCTTCCGAGGCCAGACTGCTTATGTCGGGGAATGTAGGTGCTCGCCCTAACGAACTCTTGCTCTACCGGTGCCTCGTCTGTGGATTCCAGACGCTCAAGACCGGGGACATCACGGAACATCTGATGTCGCACGCGGAAGCCGCCAAGTACACCTTCTCGACGGTGCTCAAGGACTGATCTGGTGGCCTCCAGCGCCACGCATAATGGGCCGCCGAACGGATGGACCCTAGGGGTGTGACTCAGGTCATCCCCTCGGAGAGCATCATAAACCCGTTCTAGTCGTCCCTCGGATACCCGACCCTCTCGGCGTTCGTCTTCGGGGATTTAGCTAACGTGGATGACTAGCTTTCCTTTCGCTTGATGACGTGCTGCCTTCGCCATGGCTTGGGGGGCCTCCATGAGCGAGTACGCTCGATCGATCACCGGCTTGATCTTTCCTTCCGCGGCCAGACGGCCGAGTAGCGCGAGGTCGTCCACCCGGCAACCCGCCATGATGCCGAAAGTACGCTGGCGAAGAATGCGTCGGCGCAGTCCGGCACCTAGGAATCGACCGAACCCGCCCCGGCCGCCGACGACGAGGAGGGCACCTTTCGGAGTCAGCAACCGGCGTAACGCGCCTATCGAGCTGAGGCCCGAGATATCGACGATGTGGTCATATCGCTCCGGCACACGGGTGAAGTCCTGCGTTCGGTGGTCCAGGACCGTGTCCGCACCCAGGGACCGCAGCAGGTCAACGTTCTCCGTGGTTGTCACCGCGGTGACCTTCGCTCCCATCGATTTGGCAAGTTGGACGGCGAAGGTTCCGACGCCGCTTCCCGCACCGGTGATTGCGACCGATTGGCCAGGGCGAATAGGATTCTGATGTCGCAATGCCTGGAGCGCCGTGAAAGCAGCAATGCCCAGAGTCGCCGCGTCATCAAACGAGACTCCCTCCGGCTTCGCGGTGATCTCGCTCTCGTCCGCAGCCACGAACTCGGCGAACGAGCCGCTCCCAAGGCCGAAGACCGCATCGCCCACCTTGAAACGGGAATCGGGCTTGCGGACTTCCACGACCTCGCCGGAAACGTCAACTCCGCGGATCCTTCTTTTCGGCCGCCGGAGGCCAAACATGAATCGAACGATGAACGGGCGACCCGACATGAGGCGCCAGTCCAGGGCGTTCACCGAGGCGGAACGTACCTTGAGGAGAACACTGGTGGCATCCGGCACTGGGGTATCGACTTCTTCGAGCCTCAAGGCGTCCGCCGAGCCGTACCGGTCCTGCACGACTGCTTTCATCTACCGATGGACGAACCTGAACTCGTCAATGCTAAAACATTGAGGCTAGGGGAG
>JASHYQ010000101.1 GCA_030042955.1 Thermoplasmata archaeon | reverse complement strand
TCGTCCGCGTAGCTGTCGGCTTCCACGGTGATCGCTGGGGAGCGCATGAACGAGGCGACCCGCACGTCGAGGGCGCGGACTCGCTGGGGGAGGTCGCGCTTGCCTCCAAAGTCCGGCCGCCAGAGGACGGAGGCGAGGTTCGCGACGCCCACCGCGCCCACCAGGTGACCCTTCCGGTCCACGACCGGGAGCGGGTGTTCCTCGAGGAGACGGATCTGAGCCTGGAGGTGACGGACGGTGTCGTCTTCGCGAATGACCACGCTCGCCGGACTTCCGATCCGGTCGACGCGCTCGTGAGGGAGCCCGGGGTGGTCCTGGAGGGCTTTCACGAGGTCGCTCCGGCTGATGACCCCCAGGAGTTCGCCCCTCGGCCCGACGACGGGTCCACCCCGGAGCCCGCTCCCGAGGAGGAGCTCCGCGACCTCGGGGAGCACGAGGCGAGGCGTGATGAGCGGCGCCATGGTCAGCACGCTGCCGACCTTCGACGCGGTGGCCCGGCTCACGCGGCGGGCCAGCGACTCGAACGTGATCATCCCCGCGAGCCGGGAGCGCTGGAGGACCGGGATCTCGTGGTATCCCTTCGCCTTCATGATCCCGAGGGCCTGGGAGATGGGAGCGTCGAACGGAAGGGTGACCGGCCGGGAATTCATCAGGTCGGCGGCGGTGGGCCATGCAATGGACATGCGTCGTCCATCCGAGCCGGAGGTTTTAGCCCCTCCGGGTCCGAGGAAGCCCCGCTACGGGAGCGGGCGGGCCATCTGGTAGCCGTTCTCGCCGTCGGAGTAGTAGCTCCGTAAGAGGTCCACCACCGAGAAGTCGAACCGAGTGTAGAACCGGATCGCGGTGGCGTTCGACACGCGGACCTCGAGCGTGACGCGGGCGAAGCCGCGGTCGCGGCAGCGCTCGAAGAAGGTGGTCATGAGGAGGCGACCGATCCCCTGCGTCCGCCGGTACCGGTCGACCGCGAACATCAGGATCCGAGCCTCCCGCTCCACCTGGGAGACGCCGAGGAGGAAGGCGACCGGGACGTCGTGGGAGTCCGCGGCGATCAAGAACCCCTCGGGCCACTCCGCGCTGAGCGAGAGGTAGAGGCTCGGGTCGTAGTGCTCGTGGAGGGCCTCCGCGACGATCGTGGTGACGAACGGCACGTCCGAGGGGCGGAACCCGCGCAAGGTGACCGCCGGGCGTTCCTCGGGCAGCGGGGTCACCCGGGGCTGCGGGGAGGTGTCAGCGATACATCTCACCCGCCCCCTCCGGCGAGCTCTCCCGCATGTTCGCCATCGACTCCTTCGTCTGGCGGAGGGTCTTCCGGACCTCCCCCTCGATCTGGCGGGCCTTCTCGCGGAGGGGCTTGGTATCGAGCGCGATCAAGGGCACGAGCGGATTGACGGTCTCGATCACCTTCGCTGCAGCGCGCGCGTCCGGGTAGTCCTTATGGGCCTGGGCGACAAGGCAGAGGACCGGCGTCGACCGATTGATCGCCCCGAGCAGCAGCCCGCCGGCGAGACCCGTCACCACGCCGTTCGCGGCGGCGAACTTGTACTTCTCGAGGAGGGGCGCTGCGGCCCGGTTCGCCATGGCGACGATCCGGGCGTCGGCCCCGACCTCGGTCTCGATCGGTTGGCCCTCGATCGCGACGATCAGGTGGACCCCCTTCGCGGCCGCCCAGTCGAGGAGGACCCGGCCGAGGGCGTTCAGCATCTCGACCGGCGGCTGGATGTCCGCGATGACCACCACCAGCTGGTCGCAGGAGCGGTCGACCCCGCAGACGAGCTTGCTCGCATAGAGGCGGACGGGCGCGTTGACGATCCCCTCCTCCATCACGACCGTGGGGGGGAACTCCTCGCTGATCATGTAGGCGATCGGCTGCATGTCGAGGGCATGCACGAGGTACGACGCGGCGACGGAGCCGACGAGGCCGTGGGTAGGGAATCCCACGACCATCATCGCCCCCTGAAGGGGCTCGTCGCGCGTATCGACAATCGTGACCGGCGCTGGCTCCATCGGACCTGGGTCGGTTGGACCCGATACCGCTCGAGGAGCCTCGAGCTTATTCCGCTTTGGTTCGTGGGCATGCGAGAGCGTCTCCCCCCTCCCCATACCTTTTTGAAAGCGGATGGTGAATAACGCGCGGGTCCGATTCCTATGAAGGTCCTCATCACCGGGATCGACGGGTATTCGGGCTGGCCGCTCGCCCTCCACCTCCTCTCCCGGGGCCACGACGTCGTGGGCGTCGACAACTTCGTCACGCGCAAGCGGGTCAAGGAGGTCGGCAGCTGGTCCGCGACCCCCATCCCCCCGATGCCTCGCCGCCTCGCCGCGGTGAAGGAGGTCCTCGGGAAGGAGCTCCGGTTCTACCGGGGCGACCTCTCCGACTGGGAGCTCGTCCGCCACCTCCTGGAGACCGAGCGGCCCGAGACGATCGTCCACCTGGCCGAGCAGCGCTCGGCTCCGTACTCGATGATCGACGTCCACCATGCGGTCGCGACTCAAGTGGAGAACCTCACCGGCACCCTGCACCTCCTGTATGCGATGAAGGAGGTCGTGCCCGAGGCGCACCTCGTCAAGATGGGCACCATGGGGGAGTATGGCACGCCCAACATGGACATCCCCGAGGGATTCTTCGAGGCCGAGTTTCACGGCCGACGGGACCATCTCCCGTTCCCGCGGCAGGCCGGGTCGTGGTACCACTGGAGCAAGGTCTTCGACTCCGGCGACGTCATGTTCGCGACCAAGATCTTCGGGCTTCGTGCGACCGACGTCATGCAGGGGGTCATCTACGGGATCCGGACCCCCGAGATCACCGACCACCGGCTGTTCACCCGGTTCGACTTCGACGAGACCTGGGGGACCGCGCTCAACCGGTTCATCGCCCAAGCGGTCCTCGGACTCCCGATCACGCCGTACGGGAAGGGAGAGCAGAAGCGGGGGTTCATCGCCCTCGAGGACTCGATGCAGTCGCTCCGCCTGGCCGTCGAGCATCCCGCCCGGCCGGGGGAGTACCGCGTGTTCAACCAGTTCGATGCGGCGTACTCCGTGAACGAGCTCGCGGAGCGGGTCGGCCGGGTCGCCGCCGACCTCGGGCTCCATCCGACGATTGAGCACCCGTCCGACCCCCGGGTCGAGGCCGAACAGCACTACTACAACCCGATCCACGAGAACCTGTTGGGACTCGGGTATCGCCGCACCCGGGAGCTGGACGACGTCATCCGGGAGATCTTCCATGACCTGATCCGGTACCGGCGTCGGCTAGTCGCCCGCCAGCACGTGCTCTCGGCGACCGTCAACTGGCGCCTGCCCGACAGCCGCCCACTCCTGCGCGCCCGCAACGCCGCCGGGGCCTCGCCGACCCCACCGCCCGTCGACCCGACTGCCCCGTCATCTGCTCATACCGTCGCCTGAGGACGGCTCCGCGATGCAGGCGGTGGTCACCCTCGCGGGGGAAGGCACCCGCATGCTCCCCTGGAGCCGGGGGCTGCGCAAGGAGTTCCTCCCGCTCTACGACCGCGGCAGCGCGGGGGAGCTCGTCCTGAAACCCATCGCCCACCTGGTGGTCGAGAGCCTGGCGGGCGCCGGCGCGGACCGGTTGACCGTCGTCGTGCAGCCCCGGGACGCCGGGTTCGTCCAGAGCTACTTCAGCGTCGACCACGGGCTCCTGCAGCGGCATCGCCGGACCCCCGACCGGCTGGTCGAGACCCGGCGGTTCTACCGGACCCTCGAGCGGGTGCAGTTCGGGTTCGTCTCCCAGGCCCGGGCGGCCGGGTTCGGCGACGCGGTCCTCTGCTCCCAAGGCAACGTGGGCCGGGAGCCTTTCTTCCTCCACGCGGGCGACGGCGTGGTCCTGGAACCCGAGCGGGGAACCGCGCTGCGCACGATGGGGGGGCTGCGGGACGCGGAGGACCTGGACGCAGTCTTGCTCGTGCGTCGCGTCGCCGACCCGCGACGGTACGGGGTGGTCGAAGGGGTCCCCGACGGATTCGTCCGCGCCTATCGCCGCCTTCGGGTCACGGGAATGACGGAGAAGCCGAAGCGGCCGCGAACGCACTGGGCCGCGACCGCGGTCTACGTCTTCGGACCGGAGCTGTTCCCGGCCCTCGAGGCCGTCCGTCGGGCCGAGCACCCGAACGAGCTCGAGCTCACCAGCGGGATCCAGTATCTGCTCGCTCACGGGGGTCGCGTGGCAGCGCTCACGCTCACCCCCCGTACCGGGGTCTGGTGCTCCGTGGGATCCCCCGAAGGCTACGCCCT
>JASHYQ010000100.1 GCA_030042955.1 Thermoplasmata archaeon | reverse complement strand
GGGAACTTGACGCCCGTCTTCTGCATGTACGGGACGCTGATCGCCCAATTGTCGTACCCGGAGCCGAACGCGACCGACCCGTCCCGAGGGTCGACGCTCCATTCGTCCACGAACTCCTCGGGGGCCATCTTGCGGATCAGCTCGTTGACCTCGGTGATGATCCCCGTGAACCGCTTCTGGAGCGCCTCCGCCGTGAGTTGGAGCTCCTTGATCGCCCGGTCCACCTTGTTGATGAAGAGGACGGGCTTGACCTTCTCGCGCAACGCCTGACGCAGCACCGTCTCGGTCTGCGCCATGACCCCCTCGACGGCGCAGACGACCACCACGGCGCCGTCGACCGCCCGCATCGCCCGCGTGACGTCCCCGCCGAAGTCGACGTGGCCGGGCGTGTCGATGAGGTTGATCAGGTACCGCTGGTCGCCGTAGTCGTGGACGATCGTGACGTCCGCGTTGTTGATCGTGAGGAGACGGGCCTGCTCCTGCTCGTCAAAGTTGAGGTAGAGCTGTTTGCCCGCCAGCTCGTTCGAGATCATCCCGGCGGCGGCCAGCAGGTTGTCGGAGAGGGTCGTCTTGCCGTGGTGGATGTGGGCGATGATGCCGATGTTCCGGATCTGGTCGAGGTTGTGCATCATGTCGGGGATGGCCTTCGCCAACTCCGCCCGGATGTGGGTCATGAACGAACCTCCCTGACGGCGACCTAGCGCGCCGACTGTGCGACGCGCTCGACCTCTTCCTTGCGCCCGACCGCGAACGACGTCTGGTCCGCCTTCGCGGCGAGGCGAATCTCATCGGCCAGACAGCTGTGGATCGCCTTGGTGGACTTGTGCGACGCCTGGATGGCGCCGAGCGCGATGTTCCGGATCGCCACGTTCAGCCGTCGAGCCGGTGAGGCATCGACTGCGCGGGGGACCGAGATCCCACCGAACTGAAGCCGGGTGACCTCCTCGCGCGGCGCGGCGTTCTCGACCGCGTCGACCAGGAGCTGGAGCGGGTTCTTCCCCGGTTCCTTCTGGGCGAGCTCGTCGAACGCCTTCCGGACCGTTGCGAGGGCCTTCGACTTCTTCCCCGTGAACTTCGCGCCCTTCATCAGGCTGTTCGCGAGGCGCTCCACGAGGTGCATGTGGGTCTTCAGGAACGGGCGGCCCGCGAGCCGGCCCTCGGTATGGGGCGCGTAGATGGGGTGGAGGTAGAGATACGGAAGGAGACCGGGGTCGTGGACCTCGACCCCCTCGAACGGGTACTTCCCGAACAGCGGGGGGAGCGGGAAAGGGGGCGGGGGTGCAGCGACCGGGCGGACCACGACGGGGCCGGCCTCCTCGGCGGGCCCCTCGGCGGGGTAGCTGGCGCTGGAGTCACGTGAGCCGCTCATCGGGCCGGCTTCTCCTTCCGTCCCCGGACCAGCTCGTCGAGGGAAGTGCCGTTCACCTGAATCACCTTGTACCGGACGCCGGGGATGTCGCCGTACGACCGCCCCATGCGCCCCCCGATCCCTTCGACCAGCACCTCGTCGTGCTCGTCAATAAAGTTGATGGCCCCATCCCCGACCGCGAACGCCGTCACCTGGCGCCCGTTCTTGATCAGTTGGACCTTCACGCACTTGCGGATCGCCGAGTTCGGCTGCTTCGCCTCGACCCCGACCTTCTCGATGACGATGCCGCGAGCCTGGGGCGCCCCTTCGAGGGGGTCCGAACGCTCCTTGAGGTGGAGGGTGCGCCGCTTGTAGTACCGGTCCGACCAGCGTCGCCGCTGACGGAGGGTCTCGAGGCGACCCGCAGTGTTGAGACCGGAGGGCGGAGGCATTTTAGGCGAGGGGCCGAGCCACAGGGCCCCGCTATTTAAGGTGGTCCCGTGTCCGGCTGACGCATGAGTTTTCACGGCGACCGGAAGGTCCCGGGGAGGAGTTCCCGGGCCCGGGCGGCCGTTCCGTCGGCGGGGGTAGGTGGGGTGGACCCGTGGGAAGAGCTCGGGAGGGAGATCCGGGCGTGCACCAAATGCTCCCTGCATGCTACCCGGACGCAGGCGGTCGTCTACCGGGGGGGTCGGAATCCCCGGGTCGTGTTCATCGGCGAAGCCCCCGGTGCGGCGGAGGACCGCCTGGGCCTTCCGTTCGTGGGACGCTCGGGGCATCGTCTCGATGCCGCCCTTGCCTCCCTCGGGCTCGGGCCGGAGGAGTACGGGGTCCTGAATCTGATCAAGTGCCATCCACCCCACAATCGGTTCGACCCGGTGGCCGCCCGAACCTGCCGACCGTACCTCGACCGACAGCTCGCGCTGCTCGGCCCGAGGTTCCTCGTGACGTTGGGGGCCCGCGCCCTTGCCGCGGTCGACCCGGGTGCGCCGCCGATCCTCCAATGCGCCGGTCGCCCTCGCCGTGCCGCGGAACGCGAAGTCTTTCCCCTGGTCCACCCCGCGGCCGCCCTCCGCTCCACGACGCTCTCTCACCGTTGGACGCGGGATGTCCAGGCGCTCGGCCGGTGGCTCGCGGCGAGGGACCCCCCGGGGCCGCGGATACCGATTTAATCGAGGGTGGGGTCGCGGAGCCATGCGCTCGGTCGAGATGTTCCTTCTCGAGGGCTCCTACGTCACTTTCGAGGACGGGGTGGTCGTCGAGCTGTTCGGCCGCACGCGTGACGAGCGCGCAATGGTCGCCCGCTACTACGGGTTCCGCCCCTACTTCGTCCTCACGGAACCGACCGACGAGACGCGGGCCAGCCTCCAAAAGGACCCGGAAGTCGTGGACGTTCACGACATCACGACCTGGGTCGAGGGGCGCGAGCGGGGCGCCGTTCGGGTCACCCTTCATCACCCGTGGGTCGTCCCGCAGTACCGGGACCGCTACCGTAAGCCGGGGGAGGAGACGAGCGTGCTCGCCTGCGACATCCCGTTCGTCCACCGGTTCCTCTACGACAAAGGGATCGGGCTGACGATCGCCTTCGAGGCCGAGGACGAGCCGGAGGAGGTCCGGTCTCGGTACACCGTGCCGGACGTCGTGCGGGTCGTCACGGCCGCGGGGCACGACGTCCGGCCCGCCGAGCCTTTCCGGCCCTCCCTGCGCGTGCTGTCGTTCGACATCGAGAACTCTATCCGGGCTCGGACGATCTTCACGATCTGCGGCGTCTCCGAGGGCGCCGGGAAGGAGCGACGGACCTTCCGGTTCAGCGCCGAGTCCGAGCGGGAGGTCCTCGAGAAGTTCGTGACCCTGGTGGCCGAGGATGACCCGGACGTGATCACTGGGTACAACATCGGCGGGTACGACTTTCCCCTTCTGATCGAGCGGGCCAAGGCCACCGGCCTCGGGGAGCTGGCCCTCGGCCGGGACAGGGACCCCCCTTCGGAGCTCGGCGAGCGGCTGTGGAAGATCCACGGCCGGGTCGTGGCGGATGCCTGGTGGTCGGCGCGCAAGGAGCTCCGCCCGAAGCAGGAGACGCTCCAGTTCGTCGCGCGCACGCTCCTCAACGACTCCAAGCTCGACGTCGACCGCCGTATCATCGACGAGGAGTGGGCCAAGGATCCCCAGCGGGTCATGGAGTACTGCGAACACGACGCCGACCTCGCGCTCCGGATCCTTCAACGCTTGCGCACGATGGAGAAGGCCGCCGACATGGCGACCGTCGCGCAGCTTCCGCTCGAAGAGGGGCTCAACGGTCGGACCTCCCTGTTCATCGACGCGATGCTGATCCCCCGAGCCGACCAGCAGGGGGTCGGGGTTCCGATGAACCACTACGCGGGACGCGAGAACCCGATCGAGGGAGGGTACGTCCACGCGATCCGCCCGGGGATCTACCACTGGGTGGTGGTGCTCGACTTCAAGTCGATGTACCCGTCGATCATCATCAGCCGCAACCTCTGCTTCACCACCCTCTCCCCCGAGGGCACGACGGTAGCTCCTTCCGGGGCCCGCTTCCTGTCGCCCTCGGTGCGGCGCGGGCTCATCCCGGAGATCCTGGCGGAGCTGCTCGCCAACCGCGACCAGTTCCGAGCGGCCGGACGAGCCGCGACCTCCCCGGACCTCGCGGCCTACTATGACGGACTCCAGAACGCGGTCAAGATCCTGATGAACTCGTTCTACGGGGTGCTCGCCTCGAGCTTCTACCGGTTCACCAACAAGGAGATCGGGGCATCGAT
>JASHYQ010000099.1 GCA_030042955.1 Thermoplasmata archaeon | reverse complement strand
TTATTCTGTCGGACTTGCTCCCATAGCTCTTCTTCGTGAACATCATCGCGACCGCCCTCAACGCACAGACGTGCCCAGGGGATAGGAGTCGGTACTCGAGGTTATCCGCCCTCCCACTCTCTCCCTCTAGGTTTCGGTGAGGAGCTGCTGCTATGGCCAAGAGCGTAAGGACGCGCAGAACCCCGGGGTCCCGAAAGCGCAACCGTCGATCCAGGCTCTTGAAGGTGGCTGCACGAAGACGCGCCCGCCGTCAGAAGGCGAAGTAAGCCTCTGACGACAGAGTGCGAGACACCTGGGTGTCTTCACCAGTTGCGGCTGCACGGGCCGGACCTGCAGTGTCGCGCCTGTTCCTGTGCCGGGTACACTCGGAAGACGCCGCGCCACCAGACGAGAGCCGAGGTAAGGCAGCTGGCCCAGGCGCTCCGAAGGTGGTAGCCCTAGAGTCTGGGTCCAGCGGTTGAACCCAGCGACAGCCTCGGCGCGCCCCCTCCGGGCCGACCCTCGACCTTTCTCACGTTAGTAGATGCGCGTTCGACCGAGAGAGGTGCTTCCAGTAGAGCCCGGCACGCGGCGACCCGGTCCAAGAACTCTCGGGCGTTCCGACAGGTGCTGGCTGACTCCTGCAGCACGGTTTGTCCTTCGAACACTCTTAGCAGCGGGTTGCGATCCGCCGACCCTGACCGTGGCCGATAACGAGGCCGGCCTCGTACCACCGTCCGCTCGTCGTGGGGGCGGGGGCGGTTGCCGGGGGTGTCCCGAACGTGGACTCTACGGGAGCTGCGCAGGCGACCGGCTGAATCGGTAGCATTCGGTACTCGCCGCAGGCTCACGGCTCCCCCAGGCCGTCTCCCTCGACCGAGAGCCTCCCCTTTTAGGAAGGTCTATGAGGCAAAGGACGGATGCACGGCGGCCACCGGGGATCGAGATGTGGATTGTCAAGTTCGTCATCCGTGGGGATTACACGCAGGCCGGTGAAGCGATACTCAGCGATGACGAGTACGCGGCGGCCGAGCGGGAGGACAGACTTCTCGCCGTCCGGGCTGACCCGAGCTGGCTAGGCATGGGCCGGGTGGGGAGAGATATCCGGGATGCTCTTCGTCGGCCGGAGTCCGGAACGGGATTCGTGTTCATCGTGGGTGCCGAGCACTATGAAGGTTAGAGTTTGGAAGTACCCCCGAAATCTCTGGGACGCGCACTGGTCGCGGTTCGTCCGCACCGGGGAACCAGCCGTGCCCCTCCGCTACGTCTCCGTCGACTTGGACGGCACCCTCGAACTGCCCGGCCTTACGCCAGACTGCGCGTTCGTCCGGTCGAGCTCGGGAGGGTGCGGGCTTCACCTGAGAGTCCCGCTTCGTGGCCAAAGGCTTGCCCCGCACAGCGTATTCCTGGTCCGGGAGCTGTTGGGGGACGATCCCTTGCGTCTCAAGATGGATGCGTACCGATGGAAATGCACCCGGGATCCGCTCTACCTCAAGGGGATTACCTTCGACCGTAAGAAGGGTAGGCAGGCTGGGCCCTGGGTCCGCGCGGCCGTTTGGCGGGTCCGGGGCGCGACCCGCATCCCGCTCCTCCTACCTCGGAAGATCGCTCCCGGGCCCACGGGGGCGCGGCTGCACCCCCTCTCTTGGCGACAACCGCCGAGCCGTCCCGAGCGACGCTTGATTGCGGATCGGAGGTCCCAGCTCCGACGACGAGTGGCCCCCGCTCTACCCTCGAGCTTGCGCGCCTAGGGGCTCGGACCGCGAAGTCGGAGAGCCTCGAGAGTCTCGACTCGGTCTGTGCCTCCGCCGAGGCGCCGACGCGGATTCGGTGTAGGGTAGGCTACCAACCGTCCGTGGGCTCGCATCGCAAGGGGCCAGCGGTGCCACGGGCTGTCCGCTAGGAACGTCGAGCCGGCGGCGTTCGGAGGTCGAGCCCACATGTCCCGCAGAACACGTGATCTGCACCACGCGCCGTCCCGCAGCGCGGGCAAAATCGGACGGCAGGAGCGGCACGCTGCTGAGGTTCAGGGGTTGGAGTCGACCCGAGCGCCGTTGCCGTGGGCCCTCTTCCGCCCCGCCGCGAAGCAGTGGCGGGAGCGCGGGCTACGAAACCCGAGCGATCGAGAAAGTACACGTACCCCTCTTCCCGGACCAAGCTCTCCCTACCGACGCGCTCGGCTTGCCTGCCTCTGTTGCCGAGCGTCGGAGTCTTCCAGAGGAAGCCATCCGAGTCGAAATGGTAGATGTAACCCGTCTCTCGTCGTACCGGGGACCCACCGATCACCTCGGCTCGCGGGAAGGCCGGGATGCGCGGAACGGGTGCCACCTCCGGCGAGATGAACGACCGAGTCACCCTCGAACTATCCCAGCTCGCAGGTGCGGGCGGGCGGCGAGGCCCCGTTCCCTGCTGAGGAGGCGGGGTGGGCGACGTGCGGCTCCACCAGTGAGGCTTCGAGGCCGGTGTCGGTGGTCCGCTGCGAGGGCCCCCGCCCCCTGGGAGCTGCCGACCGGGCGGGGCTTGGCCGACAGATTTCATCCTCGCCCTCGAGAGATAGCCAGCCTTGTCCAGGAAGTACGTGTAGCCGTCGATCCGCTGATATCTCTCGCTTCCGACGCGCGCTTTCGACCCGGAAGGGTTCAGGCGGGTGGGGACTCGCCAAAGGTAGCCATCCTTGCCAAGAAAGTAGAGGTAACCCGGCTCGCGAACGATTCGCTCTCGCCCGATTCGCTCGGCCACCGACCACCGCCAAGACGGGGATTGCCATGCCCCACTGACTCAGCTTCCATAAGCGTAACCAGCCAGCGAGCGCGATGCAACCTATCTGCGAGATGGGTGGGCTGCCCGAACTCCGTAGGCGTTCAGCCTTGGGGTCAGCCTGGCGGTGCGCCGAAGGACCGGGACCTCGGCGAAGGAGCCTGAGTCACTCACCCCGGATGTGAAGCCGCATCCTCCGACGATGCTGCCGACACAGACTATAACCCAAGTGACAGAAGTCAAGTAGAGAGCACTGCAGACTGCAGCTCTGTGGTCTCTCGATGGAACCGTCCCCCCACGGTCCCACCCCGAACCCTCCCGTTGAAGGCGGCAGTCGTGAGCAGGAGTACGAGAGCTTGATTCTCCTGAAAAGGAAACGGAATGCCTTCGTCCGCTCCGGTGTCACCCTCACTTTGGACGGCTTTGGACGGTGCGACGAAGTGCCTTCGGTTCGCACGCAGTGTGGTCCAGCGTAAGGTTTCTGCGGTAATCTGAAGGCCGCGATGCGTACTCAGAACTGGTTTGTTGTTCGAGAGACTGATGTCTCGCCAACGCTCTCTCGGACAAACGCGCATCTGCTGACGTGAAGAAGGTCGGAGGTCGGGCAAAAGGGGACCTTTTTCCCCTCGAGAAGCGCGCTACTCTAAACACGCAATACCAATCACACCCCATGCGCTACGCGCCACAACCACCGATCGCGCCACGCGGGGAGGGTAGCCGTCTGCACGCCTCGACATCCCCTCCCACGTTTGCGCTCAGTGACCGAGGAGTCTCGATTGTGGCGCGTGCGTCACGCTGAACTAGTGATCGCCAACTCCGGGGGGTTGTATGAGCGCGCATGAGTTGGACGACCACCGACTCGACCATATCGTCGTCTTGATGTTCGAGAACCGGTCGTTCGACAATCTCCTCGGGTACCTTTACGGTCCTAGCGAGGTCCCACGGTTCGAGGGGTTGGCGGGACGAAGCCTAACGAACCCGATCCCGGCGGGCTTCCAGTCGTCCCCCGGAACCGTGATTGTGCACCCAGCCTCGTCGATGGCCTCCCCGTACCCGGACCCGGGCGAGGAATTCCCCCACGTGAACACCCAACTTTTCTCGGTGGTCGACCCCCCCTCGAACCGGTTCTCCAAGGTGGAGGAGATGCAGGCACCGTACAACGCTCCCGCAGCAAACACGCCGCCGGCCATGCAGGGGTTCGTCGAGGACTACGTGAGCGCATTCCGAGTCGAGATGGACCGGATGCCGTCGGTCCAACAGTATTCCCAGATCATGGGCTGTTTCACGCCCGGCCAGATCCCTGTGCTCTCAGGGCTGGCCAGGGGGTTCGCCTGTTTCGACCGCTGGTTCTGTGAGGTGCCGTCACAGACGTACACGAACCGATCGTTCTTTCATGCGGCCTCCTCGAGCGGCTACGTCCTCAACGGTCATCCCCCCGGCAAGTTCTCCCTCCACAACGACGCGGAAACCATCTTCAACCGTCTCGAAGCGGTGAGGAAGAGCTGGGCGGTCTATATCGACCCGCTCCAGTTTGTGTCCGCGACGGGCCTGATCCACGCTCCGAGGTTGGCCGAGTACTTCCCGACCCACTTCCGAACAATCTACGACTTCTACTTCGAGGCGAGAGAGGGGTCGCTCCCCAACTATGCCTTCATCGAACCGAACATGTTCCATCCGCACACGGATATGCATCCCCACTCTGGGGCGAAGTGGACGGAGAAGATGGGGCTCCGCCCCCCGGACACCCTGATCGGCGGGGAGAGACTCCTGGCTTCGGTGTACGATGTGATTCGGACGAGCTCGCCCGGGGGTGAGTCCAACTGGAGGAATACCGCGCTCGTCGTCACGTTCGACGAGCACGGGGGAACGTACGACCACGTGCCTCCGCCGGCCGTACCTCCCCTGGTTCCCGACGGTGGCGAGCAGGGATTCAAGTTTGACAGGCTCGGCGTCCGGATTCCCACTCTGTTGATTTCCGCCTGGGTGGACGCGAGGAGCGTGGTCCAGGAGACGTTCCGGAGCACTTCGGTGATTCGGACCCTCCGGGACTGGTGGGACCTGGGACCTCCTCTGACGGCTCGAGACGCTGACTCCCCGAGCTTGTTGCCCGTCCTGAGCCGTGCCTCTCCGCGGTCACCCGATCAGTGGCCCAAGGTCGTTCCGCGAGCTGCGGGAGTTCTAGAGCGTCTTGAGGAAGAGTTCCTCCGTCGCGTCGAGAACTTAGAAAGCCCCCCCGAACGTCTCGAGCGAGATCTGCTCGGTGACGCCCTGGCGCACGAGGGCGCCCGCGAGGGAAGGGCCCCCGTTGCGGACTCGGAGACCGTCGAACACAGAGAAGCGCACCGCCACTTCCAGCGCGTGGGCGCGAAGTACTTCCCCGGAGTTGCGCAAGGAAGGATGGCCTGACGATCCACCAAGCCCTGCACCTGTTCGGGGGACAGGGGATGGTGTTGGGAGACGTGTCGCACTCCCGCCACCCTTCCCAGCTCGAAACAGGCCGTACCCGGCGAGACTAGTGGACCCGAGTGATTCCTGGCAGGGAGTCGAAGTCCGAGTCGAACGACAGAATGGACTTCTCCCGACTTCGTACCATCGCTTGGATCGTGGCGCAGTCAGCAAGCGAGAGATGCCCGTCGCGAGCCAAGTGGAGATCCATCGCGCTGTCCAGGAGGTCCTCGTCCAGATAGACGATTTCGCACGAGTCGCAAAAGAAGCGATAGAGCTCGCGGGCCTGTTTGCCCCCCTTCCTCGATCCTACGATGGTCACGGCCTCGGCGATCGTGAGGTCTAGAACCGTGGCTCCCAGGGGCACCTCGGCCCGCAGCTCCAAGGCTCTTCGGTGCCACTGGTCGCGGGAGTCTACGAGACCAACCCAGTAGGAGGAGTCAACGAACACGGCCCCGAAGGCCCTGCACCGCCTTCTTGCTGGCCACTGCGTCGCCCCCGTGGCTGATCATGCCGGAGATATCCTCGATTGTTTTCCGTCGCCGGACCTGGACCATGATCTCGGTACCGCGCAACCGCCACTCTAGCCGGTCCCCTGCGTGTGCCCCCGTGAGTTCCCGGACTCGGGCAGGCACGACGGTAAGATTGCCCTTCGAGATCCGGGACTCACTAAGTACAGAGCTGTCCATAGTTACCGAGTTTCCATAGTCCCTCCAAGTACTTAAGTATCTTCATCAGAGGATCCTTGGCGCGCCGGCGTGTAAGCCCTCCGCTCGCTGGTCTGGCTGAGACTCGTCAGACAAGTAAGCCCAATGTGCAATACCTGTTGCAACCAGAGTGGGCCTTCACAGTGCTTTCTGCACTGCCCTTCTGTGCCCCCGAATCCCTAAGAGATTGCGATTAGCATGACCTGAACCAACCCCAGCTGATCACCCCAATCTCGTGCGCCGGGCGACACTGGTTGACGGTGCCGGGAACTGTGAGTCTAACTTAATCCGATACGGAGCCTAGATGGTCAAAG
>JASHYQ010000098.1 GCA_030042955.1 Thermoplasmata archaeon | reverse complement strand
TTCCTCCCCTCGGGGAAGTCGGGCGAGGTCAAGTCGATCGAGGAGCACCACGAGGCGATCCAGCAGGCCGAGCCCGGCGACAACGTCGGGTTCAACGTCCGCGGCATCGACAAGAACGACATCCGCCGCGGGGACGTCGCCGGCCCGGTCGCGAACCCACCGACGGTCGTCGAGAGCTTCACCGCGAACATCCAGGTGCTGAACCACCCGAGCGTGATCACGGTCGGCTACACGCCGGTCTTTCACTGCCACACCGCGCAGGTCGCGTGCGAGTTCACGGAGCTGTTGAAGCGCCTCGACCCGAAGACGGGCCAGGTCGCCGAGGAGAACCCCCAGACCCTCAAGACCGGGGACGCAGCGGTCGTGAAGATCACACCGAAGCGCCCGCTTGTCATCGAGAAGTACAAGGAGTTCCCGCAGCTCGGCCGCTTCGCGGTCCGCGACATGGGCCAGACGGTCGCGGCCGGCGTCGTCGTCGAAGTCAAGAAGCGCGAGTGAGCCCGGGACGGGCGAAGCGACCGAATCAGGGGAGGGACCATCGACCATGCAGAAGGCCCGGATCTCGCTCAGCGGGACCGACGCCCGCAAGGTCGACTCGATCTGCAAGATGATCAAGGAGATCTCGAGCAAGACCGGGGTCGAGATCGCCGGCCCGATCCCGCTCCCGACCAAGAAGCTCAAGGTACCGGTCCGCAAGGGCCCCGACGGCGGGGGCACCAGCACCATCGACCACTGGGAGATGCGGATCCACAAGCGCCTCATCGACCTCGCCGCGGATGAGCGGGCCCTCCGCCAGGTGATGCGGATCCAGGTCCCCGACGGCGTGAACATCGAGATCGTCCTCACCGGGTAGGCGCGTGTTCGCACCCCGGTCCGGGGGTCCGCTGCTCGTCTCGGCGTTCGTCCTCGTGGTCGTGGGAGGGCTGTTCGCTTCCCGGCTCCTCCCGTTCTCCCTCCCCCTCGCGGCTCCCTGGGTCGCCTCGTGCGCTCTGTGGGGGTTCTTCGCCCAGTTCTTCCGGGACCCCGAGCGGACGCCGGGAGACGGGGTCGTCTCCGCGGCGGACGGTCGGGTCCGCGAGGTCCAGGAGCGGGGCGAGGAGCTTCTCGTCTCCGTCTTCATGAACGTCCACGATGTCCACGTCAACCGCGTCCCCGTCGCGGGGACGTTCGTCCACGTGGCGGACGCTGGGGAGGGGTACCGGGCGGCCTACCGGACGGACGCGGACCGCAACGTCGCGCGCACCTACGAGATGACGACCCGGCTCGGTCCCGTGCGGATCGTCCAGATCACGGGGGTCGTCGCCCGTCGCCTGGTCTCGTTCGTCCGGCCGGGGGATGCCCGCGAGAAGGGCGATCGGTTCGGGATGATCGTCCTCGGGTCCCGCGTCGACGTCTTCTTGCCCCGAGCGCGGGTCACGGCGACCGTGCGGGTCGGGGACCGGGTCCGGGCGGGCGCCTCGACGATCGCGCGGGAGCTCCCGTGACCGACCGATGGCGGGTCGGCGCGAACCTCGCCACACTCGCGAACGGACTCCTCGGCGTCGGCGCCATCCTCTACACCCTCGCGGGGAACAAGGCCTGGGCGATGCTGCTGATCGCCTGCGCGGTCGGGTTCGACGGGCTCGACGGGATGCTCTCGCGACGGAGCCCCGCCCCTCCCAGTGTGGTCGGACGGGTCTCCGACTCGGTCGCCGACGCGGTCACTTTCGGAGCCGCTCCCGCGGTCCTCATCGCGGTTCACACCTCCAACACCTCGACCTGGGCTCCGTTCGCGCTCGCCGCGGCCGCGGTCGCGGCGGCCTACCTCGTGGCCGCTCTCGCGCGGCTGGTCTACTTCACGCTGCGCGCCTACGGGCGCAAGGATTTCCTGGGGGTGCCGACGCCCCAGAGCGCTCTCGCCGTGATCGTGGCCATCCTCTTCCACGACACCCCGGCGTTCCAGACCGTCCAGCCGATCGGCGTGCTGGTCGGCGCGGCGGTCCTCGCGGTGATGATGGTCGCCCCGATCCCGTACCCGAAGATCCGGCGGGACTCCCCCTTGCGCTGGCCGATGGTCGCGACGGCCGTGGCCGCCGGGCTGGTCCTGGTGCCCATCCAATTCCGGCCGTCGGTCGGCTCGCCGCTCTACGACCTAGCCTACGTCGCCGGCTTCGCGCTGCTCGTCGGTGTCGCCATCTACTACCTCGCCGGTCCGTTCACCGTGCGCCGCCCTGCTCCGGGGCCGGCCTAGAGGTCGATGCCCGCTCGCAAGGTCCACCGCGCCGAGCTCTCCGACCGAGAGGCGCTCCTCTTCGAGGCGGGGATCAAGCTCGGCGGGATCTTCCACCAGTATCTCGGGATCCCCGTCTCCCGGAGAACCGCCTCCGACCTCGCTCGGGCGATCGAGGACGCGGTCTCGCTCCAGCCGTACGTCGCATCGGTCGACGTGCGGATCGACCCGGGCCGGGGCGGCCCGGTCGGGAGGGGCCGGTTCGCCTACCGCTACCTGACGGCGGAGATGCTGCGGGTCCGGATCCGGCTGCGGGACGGTCCGACCGAGGTGATGGCGCGCCTCGAGCACCGAGCGGACCTACGGTACCCGCTCATGAGCGTCGACCGGGCGACCCCCGTCCACCGACGGGGGCCCGCCCGCCCTACGTCCGCTCGGCGATCGGGACGTACGTTAGGTCGGTCGGCCCGACGTACTTCGCGCTCGGCCGGATAAGCCGAAGGTCCTGGTACTCTTCCAGCACGTGCGCGGTCCACCCCGCGACGCGACTCGCCGCGAAGAGCGGCGTGAACAGGTCGTGCGGGATCCCCATCAGTGCATAAACGGAGCCGGAGTACAGGTCGAGGTTGGGGTACAGGCCCTTCTCCCGGTGGACGACCTCTTCGACCGCGCGGAGGAGCTCGTAGTACCGTAGGTTCCCGCTTGCCTCGCCCATGCGTCGGGACCACTCCCGTAGGATTGTCGCGCGCGGGTCCTCGACTTTGTAGACCCGGTGGCCGAAGCCGCTGATCCGCTCGTGACGCCCGAGGTGGGCCTTGATGACCTCCTCGACGCGGTCCGGAGTCCCGATCTCCTCGAGGAGGTCGAGGACCCGCTCGTTCGCGCCGCCATGGAGCGGCCCTTTGAGCGTGCCCACCGCGCTGGTCACGGCGCTGTAGAGGTCGCTGAGCGTCGATGCCGTCACCCGGGCGGAGAACGTGGAGGCGTTGAGCTCGTGGTCCGCGTGGACGATGAGCATGACGTTGAGGCACCGGGTCTCGAGCTCGGTGGGTTCCCGGTCGAGGAGCGCATACAGCACGTAGGCCGCGGCCGAGAGGTCCGGGCGCGGCCGGAGCGGCGAGAGGCCGATCCGACGTCGATGGAACTGCCCGATGATGGAAGGGAGGACCGCGGTGAGCCGCTGGGCGCCGCCGATCGAGCTCGGGCCGGGGCGGGTCTCCTCCGGCTCGAACAGCGCGAGCTCGCTGACCGCCGTCCGGAGGACGTCCATCGGCGCCGCGGTCGTGGGCATCGAGTCGATCCGCTCAGCGAGCGCGCTAGGGAGCTCCCGCAAGCTCGCGAGTCGACCTCGCAACCCGGAGAGCTGGTCGCCGGTCGGTAGGCGCCCGTACCAGAGCAGGTAGGCGACCTCCTCGAAGGTGGAGTACTTGGCAAGGTCCCGGATGTCGTACCCTTCGTAGATCAAGCGGCCTTCCTTGCCGTCGATGAAGCAGATGCGCGACTCGAGCGCGACGACGTCCTGGAGCCCACGCTGTACTCCGGTTACCTCGACCATGGTCCTCCGGTGGCCGCCGGGACCCGGGTCCGCTTAATGGGCTTTTGCGGCCGTCACCGCGGCCGAGGCCACGACCGGTGCCGCGGACTCGCGGTCATGCTTCCGTCGGAGGAAGGCGACGGTCGCCGCGGACCACAGCGGGAGGGAGACGAGGAGCGACCCCGCACTGACGAGGAAGACGAGACGGTAGCTCCCGAACGTCGCGAGGATCCCCGAGAGGCCGGCGCCGGCAACAGCGGCGACCCCCCCGAGGGTGCTGTTCACCCCGAGCAGGCTACCGGCATCCCGGCCCTCGAGCCCGCGGAACAGCATGAGAGAGCTCGCGACGGTGTAGACGGCGATCGCCGCCCCGAGAATCCCGAAGACCACGACGTTCAGTTCGAAGACCCCGTTCCGGGCGAAGACGACGAAGGTGAACCCGGCGGTCGCCAGGTACCCGAGGGACCGCAAGTACGTCGAGCGCTGGACGAGCCGGTCGGCCCCGAACCGGCCCGTGAGCCCGCCGGTGATCGGGTAGACCAGCGTCTGGGCGAAGTTGTTCGAGAGGTTCACGAGGAAGATGGACGAGGCGGCGAGGCCGGCCGAGTAGAGGTACGGGGTGTAGGAGATGTTGTAGAGGTTGGCGGAGAGGTTGAAGAGGAACCCCGCGAGGAAGATCAGCGGGAGCTCGTGATGCACCTCGGCCCGGGCCCAAGTGCGGAAGCGTTGCAGCGCCCCGGGCCCGATCCGGGGCCGGGTCGGGAAGAACGGGATCGGGATCCGAAGGCCGGGGATGACACGCAGTCGGCTCACCAGGCTCTCCGGGTGCTTCGCCTCCGTCGAGGTTCCGTACGACCGGGGCGGGTCGGTGACCCCGAACCAGAAGGCTACCGCGCTGGCGACCGCCAGGCCCGCAAGGACGTAGAGCAGACTGAACAGGGCGTCGTTGGCCAG
>JASHYQ010000097.1 GCA_030042955.1 Thermoplasmata archaeon | reverse complement strand
GTGCTGGAAATACTTCGAGCGGCGGGCGCTAGCGACCGGGAGCATCGCGCGATTCTAGGCAACGCGACGCCGTTAGCCTGCGGGGTTCTCCCCGGCTCGAAGGACCGGGCCGGGTCGCTGGTTCCTCTCCGTGACGGGGACGGCTGCCAAGCGGAACGTGCTGAGAGGACCTGCACCAAGGATTGCCGAGCGATTCCTCCACGGCACCGCTACGCGAAGTGAGTCCTCCGAAGTCTGGCCGAGAGACCGTTCGACCAACGCGGACCGGACGGGATTGTTCGAACTTGCCGACCAGTCGACGGGACCGCTCCCTGGAAGGGGCCGGGTTACGCCGCCTGGGCGATGCGAATGGGCCGGGCCGCGGAAGCCGGCTCCTGGTCGAGAGTCACGGTCCTCGTGGGCAGACGAGCTACAGCGCTCCGCCCGCTCGGGGACCCCTTGGGCCTGAGCGACCGATTCATACGGTAAGACTCGATGCCCCGCACCGTGGGAGCCTCGACGGGCCCTCGGTTCGTACGCCACAACCGCACCTTGGGAGTCGCGCTGGCCATTATAGGAGTCGTCATTCTGTTTTTCGTTAGCGAGCTGTTTGGACTCATCCTTGTGCTCCTTGGCCTCATACTGTTCTTCATCCGGAGACCTGCGACCCCGCCTGTCCTCTCCTCGAGCTCAAGCCGCTAGCTGCCAGCGCACCACCTCCCCCTAGCCCTCCTCCTCACCGGTGCCGGAGGTCCTGGGGAGCTCCGAGGCTTCGAGCAACCAAGGTCCGAGATCTGTGGGGACAGCCGTTGGCGGTTCCTCCTCAGAACTGAAAGGGAACCGGCTCCGTCTGCCTGGGGCCTGAACGGGTCAGCTACCTATCCGATTCGTTGGAAGCACGAGAGCGGACTCGGTCGGCCAGTTCGAGGAAGGAGTTTTGTAGGTCGGTCGGGGTGAGCGAGCGCCGCTCGAAGGGGGGTTGTAAGGGCAATTCCCTGACGTATGGGCCCATAGCTTAGGCTGGCTGGAGCACCCGGCTGATAACCGGGAGGTCGTCGGTTCAAATCCGACTGGGCCCATTTTCCTCCGAGAAACCCAGGCAGCGACAGAGCCCTTGTGACGGTTGCGATAGGAGCCGCGAGCGGAGCGAACCCCGTTTACATCTCGCTGACCGACAGCCCAACACAACGGTTTGAATGCATGTGAGGCGAGATGGACCCCGGGGCCTACGCACTCACCGGTCGCAAGATACACGAATCGCGTCGCGGGGGAACGAAGCCGGTATCGGGTTGCCCGATCTGCTTGATGGACTCTTCCATGGCCCTTACATCCCTCCTGAGTCCAATTGCATTCTTGGCGTGGAACTGGGTGCAACGGCCCTTTCACCCGATGTAGTATCGGAGAGCCGACCTTGTGCGGAATCCCAGAAGGCGCTGCCGGGTCAGTCGTCGCCAGGTCCCCAAGTCACATTCGAATACCGGCGTCCGAATGTCGCGAACCAAAGAATGTCCTTCAGGAGCCCGAAAAACGTCATGGCTTTCCCCGCTGACCCTCGTTTGGGGGGCGCGTACGTTCGGTACCGCTGCACCTCAACAAACCCCATCTTACGGTATATCGGTTCTCCCATTTCAGTGGCCCTAAGGAACCCCGCCTGACATCCGTACTCTCGCCCCGAAAGAACGGCACGCCAAGCCATCGCCTCGCCGAATCCCCTCTTCCGATACTCCGGGATCGTTGTCACCAAGGAAGTGTAGCAGAGTGACTCGGTCGCGACCGCGAACGAGGTAGCGACGGCTCGCCCGTCGGTGAATCCAACAAACCATGCAGTCCGAGGCCGGGCAACGAGAGCCGACGACGCCTTGGGTCGAAGAAACTTTCGGAATACCCCGGCTGGGATCCCATACCCCCGAGCCATTGTGACGAGGAACGTGCCCATTTCTTCTGGGCGGCGCACCCTGCGAATCCTCAATTCCTTAGGGAGTTCCGGCGGCGTCCGCTGCAAGGATGGGAGAATCATGGCGGGTTCCTTGTCTACGAGACGGAACCCTCTCGCCCGCATTCCTACATCCCCGACCCCGGATGGGCTCTCTCTCAGACTGAGGCTCCAGGGAGCTTTGGACGACTCGCAGAAAGCTGCGACTCTTCGGATCAAAAGGTCCAGATTGCCTGCGTCGCCGTACACGATCGCCCCGTTGAAGGTGGAGGAGGGCAGACCCGTGACAAAGAGCGCCGCTTCGTCATCCTCGGCATACTTTCCATCGGGGGTCACGACGGCAAACGGGTGAAAGCCCTCCGCATGGGCCCTCTCTCCGGCCTCTATCCAGGTCGTAGGATCATCGCCGCGCATCGCAAATCACGTCTGCTCTAGGGCCTACGTTGGAAACGCCTTCGCGCGAGGTGAAGTGTCGGGTTCCGAACTCATTTCGGACGACATTGTGCGGGCTCTAAGGGCTGCGACTCTCCATAAGAATGCCGAGACCGTTCCTCTCGGGACCCATTTACCCGGCGTGCCCGGAAGGGCAGGGTGGCCAAATTGCCCTCAAAGTTAAGCCGTCGAGTTACTTCGGGGATTATCCGCGGCAGGAAGGCCCCCCGGGCTAAACGGGCCCGGTCTGTAGCCCATATACTCGGTAGATCCGGCTAGGCCCGCTCCCCGTCAGAGAATCGGGAAATCTCCAAACCGCCGTCCGCCTCTCCAGGCACGGCGCGCGCGGCCGATGGCGAGCCGCGACGGGTGCGGGAGCGGGTGGGTGAGGTGAACGCGACCGAGCTCCCGTTCACTCCTTCTGCGAGGGAGCGCATGTGGGGCAGCAGGGCTCGCCGGTCGAGCAACAGGCGCAACAGGGGCAACAGCCCTCCGGGCATTGGCAGCAGGCGCACGACGGCCGGGTTCCACCGGCACGGGGAGCTGAGCCTTCCGACGACCTCGAACGGTGGGTTGATGTCATGGGTCTAATGACGGGAGCACTCACAGAGTCCAAGAGGAGCGAAGATTTGATTCTACTGACGTCCCTCTTCACCGCGAGCGGTGGGAGGGTCGCTAGAAGTCTGGCAAGACCCGTGATGCTGGAACCGCATTGACTTACATCCTGAACTTTCTAAAAGGGAAGAGCCACGCTCGTCGCCCTCCCAGCCGTTATATGTTGGCGATAATCGACCCTCCCCGATGAAGGTAGCGTACGTCTTCACAACGTCGGGGCACACCGTGGACTACAAGCTCGGCAAGATGATTCTTCCACAGCTCGAAGCCGGCACTCACGGGGTGCAGGTAGTGGGCATGTTCTTCTTCGACGACAACGCCTACGTGCTACGCAAGGGTGACCCTCTCGGAGAGCGCCTCGCCAAGGTAGCTAAGCAACACAACATCTGGCTCGGAGTTTGCGACATGTGTGCCTTGGACCGGGACCTGGCCGAAGGCGAGCCTGTGTGGTGCACCCCGGACAGGAAGTCCCCTCGGTCAAAAGCCGCCCCCGAAAAGATCCGACTCAAGAACGCGATCGAAGGGTTGCACGTGGGTTGCTTCCCCGACCTCTACGCTGCTCTGGCGACAAATCCACCCGACGCGGTCGTCAGCTTGTGAGCTAGGGTCGCTCCGAGCACAGTCTGGTCAGTCAGTTAGGACCCTTCGTGCAACGGGGCCGGTGGTATCGCGAAGGCACGCCTTTTATCCGGTTCCGCCTGCGGTGGCGGGATGACCGATCTCGCCCATCTCCGGCACCGGTCGTCGCGCAAGTTCGCTGCCGTCTTGGCGTCGCGCGGGTACGCGGATCGAGTGGTCGAACTGCCCGACTCCACGCGCACCGCAGCCGAGGCGGCTCGGGCGGTCGGCTGCGACGTCGGCCAGATCGTGAAGTCGCTCGTGTTCCGCTCGAGCGCCACGGGCGAACCCATCTTGG
>JASHYQ010000096.1 GCA_030042955.1 Thermoplasmata archaeon | reverse complement strand
CGAGGACGGGCGCGTCATCGGCAAGTCCCTGAACCCCGTGGGAGTCCAGTTGGTGAAGGATGCCGAGCGGGCACTCGAGCTGGCGCTGCTCGAAGCGGGTCGGGAGCGTCGGGAGGTCGGCGTGGTGACCGGCACCGGCTACGGCCGCTTCAAGGTCACGTTCGGCCAGTTCACGGTAACCGAGATCGGCTGCCACGCGAAGGGGGCGCACTTCCTCTTCCCCGCGACCCGCGTCGTCCTCGACATCGGCGGTCAGGATACGAAGGCGATCAAGGTCGACGCGAAGGGCGAGGTCGTTGATTTCGCCATGAACGACAAGTGCGCGGCGGGGACGGGCCGCTTCCTCGACGTCTGCGCGGGCGCCCTCGGCTACGACGTGGCCGAGATCGGTCCCCTATCGTTCGGGGCCCGTCACCCGGTCCGGGTGACGAACACCTGCACGGTCTTCGCCGAGTCGGAGGTGAGCTCCTACGTCGCCCGGGGAAAGGACCCGAAGGACATCCTGGCGGGCCTCTACGGCGGTATCGTGAGCCGGTCGCTCTCGCTGATGCAGCGGGTCGGGGTCGAGCCCGAGGTGACGTTCACGGGGGGTGTCTCGCGGAACGAGGGAATGGTCCGAACCCTGCGGGGCCGGCTCGGGTTCCCGGTCAACGTGAGCCCGCTGTCACAGTACGTCGGGGCGATCGGCGCGGCCCTCTACGGTCTCGAACGGGTCGGAGGGGTCCCGGCATGATCACCTGCGGCCTCGACCTCGGCGCCGGGTCGACGAAGGGAGTGCTCCTCGAGGACGGCCACCGGGTCTTGACGACGGCCATCGTTCCCACCCGCGGCAATGCGGTCGACGCGGGCCGGAAGGTCCTTGAGCTTTTGGTCGAGGAAGAGAACCTCCTCCCGGGGGAGATCGATTACCTCTGCACGACCGGGGGGGCCCGCTACGCGTTTCCCGACCGGCACCTCCAGGTCAGCGACATCACCGCCTCGGCGCGCGGGGCGGTCTTCCTCCACCCGGGCACCCGGCACGTGGTGGACATCGGCAGCCAATCGTCGCGGGCGATGTCGGTCAGCGAGACCGGTCGGGTGGTCCGCTTCAAGATGAACGAGAAGTGCGCCGCCGGCGCGGGACGGTTCGTCGACCGGTGCGCCAAGTACCTCCAGGTCCCGCTCGAGGAGATGGCCCCGAAAGCCCTCGCGGCATCGAACCCCAAGATGATCTCGAGCGTCTGCGCGGTCTTGGCCGAGACCGAGATCATCAACAACGTCGCGGAGGAGATCCCCCTCCCGGACATCCTGATGGGCGTCTTCCTCTCGCTGGCCCAGCGAGCCCACGTCCTCATGCGCTATGTGGGGATCCAGCCCGACATCGCCCTGGTCGGCGGCCTCGTACACAGCGAGGCGATGGTTCGGGCGCTCGAACGGACGGCCTCGGCCCCGGTGATCGCTGACCCGAAGGCCCAGCACGCGGCAGCGATCGGGGCGGCGGTCCTGGGGTTCGCCCGGCTGCAGAAGCTGACCGAGAAACCGACCCCCCTCGCGGCCGCGCAGGTGTGATGGATGGCGGCTTACGCTCCCCCAGGGGAGGTCGTCACCGACCTCGAAACCCCGCCGACCCTCGAACTGAGCGACGATCTGGGCGAGTTTTCGCGCGCCCCGACCATCGAGGCGCTGACCCGGCTAGCTCGCGAGGTCATCCTGGACCCCACGTACCCGACGGTGCGCGCCTGGACCCGCAGCGGACGCGGGGCCGTCGGATGCTTCCCGGTGTACACCCCCCAGGAGCTCATCCATGCGCTGGGCCTCCTGCCGGTCTCGCTCCACGGTGGGGGAGAGAGCGTCGAGATCAGTCACGCGGACGCTGCGCTCGGCTCGTTCCTCTGCTCGATCAGCAAGTCGACGCTCGAGCTCGCCCTGACCTCCCGCCTGGCCCCGTTCCGCGCCTTCATCTTCCCCTACATCTGCGACGTGAGCCGGAACCTGGAGGGGATCTTCTCGCGGGTCCTTCCCGGACCCCCCACCCACATGCTCCACCTCCCCCAGAACCTCCATTCGGCGGCTACGGTCCCGTTCCTCGTGGCCGAGTATCGCCGGCTCATCGAGAAACTCGAGAAGGCCGGTGGGACTCCGTACGACCCCGACCGGTTGGCGACCTCGATCGAGCTGTTCAACGCGCAGCGCGCTCGCGTCGCCGAGCTCACCACCACCAAGCGCACGCAGCCCGGCAAGCTCACGCTCAGCGAGTCCTACCTCCTCCGGCGCCTCGGAGGGCTCCTCCCGCGCGAGCTGCACCTCCAGGTGCTCGACCGGGTCCGGGCGGAGCTGGCCGAGCGACCGAACCGCGCCCGGGACGCCATCCGCGTGCTCCTGGTCGGCTCCTTCTGCGAACAGCCGACCCTCGACCTCATCGACCTGGTCGAGCAGGTCGGATGCTACGTCGTCGACGATGACCTCCTGCAGGTCCACCGTTGGTACGACCGGGTGGACCCCGACGGCGACCCGCTCGAGAACCTGGCCACGGCGTATGCCCGGAGCACGATCGATATCGGCGTTCGGGCGACCCCCACGACGAAGGGGGAGGCCATCCTCCGGCGCGTTGAGGCCGCCGGCGCCCAGGGCGTGATCTTCCTCACCGCGAAGTTCTGCGAGCCGGCCCTCGAGGACGTCGTGCTCTACCGAAGAGCGCTCGACCGGCAGAAGATTCCCTACCTCCACCTGGAGTTCGAGGAACGTTCGACCTCCTACGAGCAGTCGCGGCTCCAGCTCGAGACCTTCGCCGAGTCGATCCTCTTCGACTGAGGGACGGCATGCGAGCGGCGGTCCTCCGGTCGTCCGCCCGAGGTCTCGAGGTGGGCGAGGTGCCCACGCCCGCCCCGGGCCCGGGCGAGGCGCGGGTCGCGGTGATAGCCTGCGGTTTCTGCCACACCGACCTCCATTACCTCGACCACGGGGTGGCGACCGCCAAACCGCCTCCGATCATCCTCGGCCACGAGATCTCCGGCCGGGTCGACGCGCTGGGCCCGGGAGCGGACGGTGTCGCGGTCGGCGACACCGTCCTCGTTCCGGCGGTCCTCCCGTGCGGCCGGTGCGAGTACTGCCGGACGGGTCGCGAGAACATCTGCCCGAAAATGCGCATGGTCGGGAACCACCTGGACGGGGGGTTCGCCGAGTTCCTGGTCGTCCCCGCGAAGGACCTGGTCCCGCTGCCCGCGGAGATCGACCCGGTCCAGGGCTGCATCATCTCCGACGCGCTCACCACCCCCTACCACGCGGTCGTTCACCGCGCGCAGGTCCGGGAGGGAGAACGGGTCGCCGTTGTCGGATGCGGCGGGGTCGGGATCAACGTGGTCCAGTTCGCCGCGGGTGCCGGCGCCCAGGTCGTGGCGGTCGACCTCAACGACACCAAGCTCGAGATGGCACGCCGGCTCGGGGCCGTGGACACGATCAACCCGGGAGGCCTCGAGGACCTCGGCAAGGAGGTCCGACGCCGCTGGGGGGACGGGGTCGACGTCGCGTTCGAGGCCGTCGGGAGCCCGCCGACGATCGCCCTTGCGTTCACCACCCTC
>JASHYQ010000095.1 GCA_030042955.1 Thermoplasmata archaeon | reverse complement strand
CAGCCGGGTCTTGAGGACCCGCTCGGTTTTCCGGACCAGGGCGTCCGGCGGGTGGATCCCTCCGCTTTCGAGCTTGAGGACGACCGACTTCTTCTCGTTCAGCTTCTTGCCGAGGACCTCGGGCGTCCACCCCATCGCTTCCCGGGCGAGCCGAACCCGGCGGGGCCAGTCGGGCGCGAGCTCGAGCTCCCCGATCTCGGTGTAGAGGTCCCGCTCCTCCATCCGGCGGCCCGACGACGCGGTCCGGGTCGCGGGGGTCCCGATCGGGACCGGGGCCCGCCCGGAGCTGGCGGCCACCGCGGGCGGCGGGTCGAGGCGCTGGCCGAACTTCTCGCAGTCCGGGCACACGTTCAGCACGGTCCCCTCCACCCGGACCCGGCTCGTCAGGGCGACCTCCTTCCCGCACATTTCGCAGAGCATACTCTTCCTCTATCCACGCCGCATCCGTCGGGTTCGGCGACGCGCTTCCATCCGAGCGCGTCCCTCCTCAAAGCGCCGGCGCTCCTCGTCGTTCTTGAGGATCAACGGGGGGACCGGGGTCGGCCGATTCTCTTGATTGATGGCGACCATGGTCACCAACGCCTCCACGACGGGCCGGGGCGGCCCCCCAGCGAGGGCTTCCGCGTTGACCCGGACCCACACCTCCATCGAGGTATGTCCCACGAAGGTGAGCATCGCGTCGAACTCGACGACCTCCCCGACGTGGACCGGCGCGATGAAGTCGGCGCGGTCGAACGAGGCGGTCACGCTCTGGGCGTGGGCGTGGCGCGTCGCCGTGACGTAAGCGACCCGGTCGATCTCCCCTAGGATCACCCCGCCGAAGACGTTGCCCATGAAGTTCGCGTCGGTCGGGACCATCAGACGGACCACGGAGGCCCGGCTCTGATCGACCGTGAGACCCGGAGGATTGGCCAACCGCAACACCACGAAGTGAGGAAGTGGACCGCCCGGCGCGGTAAAGCCGTTTCGAACTTGCCCGGGCGCCCCCGGGCGACTGTTCCAAGACCCCCCACGGCAGCTTATCCGACCCGACGAACTCGACCCTCCGGTGGCCTATGCCGAAGCGACCTTCCCCCAAGAAGAGTGCAGCGAAGAAGAGGACGGCGACGAAGCCCGCGACGAGCGCGAAGAGCACGCCCCGGTTCCTGAGTGTGGCCGTGGTGGTATCGGACCGTGCCAAGGCCGTGGCCTGGTACACGGAGAAGTTCGGTCTCGACCACGTCGACGACATGGACCACTGGCAGACCGTGGGCCGGAAGGGCGTCCCCGGAGTCCTCCACCTATGCCAGGTCACGGAGTACGACAAGGACGGACAGCTCGAGCCGGGGAACAGCGGGATCGCGTTCCACCTCTCCGGTGACTTCCTCGCGGCCTGCAAGGCGCTCGAGGAACGCGGCGTGACGTTCTCTACCCCTCCGACCAAGTACGAGTGGGGATGGGGGGCCGCAGTACGGGACCCCGACGGGAACGAGATCTACCTCTCCCCCGGCGACTAGACCCCGTCCTCGAACCCTTTCCTCCCCCCGACGAGCTCGTGGCAGTGGCCGCGCCACGCCGTCTCTCGGCGGTACGCCGAGACAACGCCTAAATAGGGGCACCTTTTCGGCGCGCCCGGAGAACCTCAATGGCGAACAAGCCCCACCTCAACATCGTCTTCATTGGCCACGTCGACCACGGCAAGTCCACGACGGTCGGACGCCTCCTCTTGGACACGGGCTACATCCGGCAGGAGGAGATCGACAAGTACCGCGCGGAGGCCGAGGCGAAGGGGAAGGCGACGTTCGAGTTCGCCTGGGTCATGGACGACCTGAAGGAGGAGCGGGAGCGCGGCGTCACGATCGACATCGCGCACCGGCGGTTTGACACCCAGAAGTACTACTTCACCATCATCGATGCCCCTGGCCACCGGGACTTCGTCAAGAACATGATCACGGGGACGAGCCAGGCCGACGCGGCCGTCCTCGTCTGCTCCGCGGCCGAAGGGGTCCAGGAGCAGACCCGGGAGCACATCTTCCTGGCCCGGACGCTCGGGGTCGCCCAGCTGATCTGCGTGATCAACAAGATGGACCGCCAAGAGGTCAACTACTCCGAGGCGAAGTACAACGAGACGAAGGAGGAGCTGACCAAGCTGCTCAAGAACGTCGGGTTCAAGATCGACACCCAGGTCGTCTTCCTCCCGATCTCGGCCTTCAAGGACGACAACATCAACAAGCCGAGCCCCAACATGCCCTGGTTCAAGGGCATGACCCTCCTCCAGGCGCTCGACAACCTGAAGGTCCCCGAGAAGCCCACCAACAAGCCGCTCCGCTTGCCGGTCCAGGACGTCTACACGATCACCGGCATCGGCACGGTCCCGGTGGGGCGCGTCGAGACGGGGGTCCTCAAGGTCGGAGAGAAGGTCATCTTCCTCCCCTCGGGGAAGTCGGGCGAGGTCAAGTCGATCGAGGAGCACCACGAGGCGATCCAGCAGGCCGAGCCCGGCGACAACGTCGGGTTCAACGTCCGCGGCATCGACAAGAACGACATCCGCCGCGGGGACGT
>JASHYQ010000094.1 GCA_030042955.1 Thermoplasmata archaeon | reverse complement strand
AGGGACCCGTGGACGCCTACGACGGGTTCATCCTGGTGCCCCACGCCTTCGACCTGTTCGGCGGAGCGAACCACCGGTACGACCCGAGGGCGCTCGGCTCGGCCTCGAGAACGAGTCGCTCGCGGTCCACGCCGCGGTCGACCAGGCGGCCCGTCTGACGGTCTTCGGGACGGACCACAGCGCCTTCCTGAACGTCTCGGGCGTCGCGCAGGGTTCTGTCCAGTTCACGCCGAGCCTCGGGCTGATCCCGCTCAACCTCACCGGCGTCACCGAGTGGAACTCGAGCGCGATCGCGACCCCGCAGGCGAGCTGGAACATCGCCTACAGCTGGGCCGAGTTCAAGTGGGGCGGTGTCACGGCCTCGGGGTCGAACTCGATCAACGGTGATTGGACAGCCTCCGGGCCCATTGACCTGACGGGATACCTGGTCGCCGTGAACCACGTCTGGGATGACCACAAGTCCCGCATCGGGATCCTCCTGGTGGTCCAGGGACCCGTGGACGCCTACGACGGGTTCATCCTGGTGCCCCACGCCTTCGACCTGTTCGGTGGCGCGGCGCATGCCTACGACTCCGACTCGCTCGGGTCGGCCTCGGTAGGTTCCGGCGAGGGTCAGACGCTCTTCGTGAGCCCCTCGGCCCGCGGCCCGATGGTCACCGCGGCTGAGACCACGTTCGGAGCCACGGCCGTACCGGCGGACAGCAGCTCGGTCCTGGGGGAGGCCGCGACGGGCCCCAGCCCGGCGGCCTCCTCGGACGCCAGCCCGGGCGCGGTCGTCTACGGCGAGCCGATGAGCGTGGCCCAGGCGCAGGCGGAGAACGCCTGCCTTACGGCCGGGTGCGCCCCGGCAGGCTCCGGCGGATTCGGCGGTCTAGTCGGCGTCGCGGTGATCACTCTCGCGGTCATCGCGGTGGTCGGCACCGTGTCGGTCATCGAGTGGCGCTCCTACGCCCGCCGCCGGTCCCAGAAGGGACTCGTGGGCGGCTACGGGGAGGGCTGGACGAACGGTCCCCCCGCCGCTGCGTTCCAGGCTCCCCCGGCCTCGGTCCAAGGCCCCACCCTCCCCCAGGGGCCGCGACCCCCGCAGCCCTGAGGGCCCCCGACGGCCCGAGGTGGGCTCCTCCCCCGGAGCCCACCCTAACCCTTTCCCTCTTCTTTTTCCGAAAAAGGCGGAACGTGCGAAACCGGTCGAGCGGCTTACGGACCGGCCCGTAGCTTTTCGGCGGCCCGGGTCAGCACCTGGCGGTCGGTCTCGAAGGGGACGCGCCGGATGGCTTCGGCGAGGTCGACCCACTCCGCGCGCTCGAAGGTCGGTTCGGGATGGAGCGCGCGCTCGGAGGTGAACCCGAGGAAGTAGACGCTCGTCTTGTAGACGTTCAGGTCCCGGGCCGGGTCGTAGAAGCGGTAATGGACCTCGGCGACCTCGTTCTGGAGAGCGACCGAGGTGAGGCCGGTCTCCTCCCGCACCTCCCGGGAGGCTGCCGTGGCGAGCGACTCGCCCGGGTCGACGTGGCCCTTCGGGATGGCCCACCGGGCCTCGTCCCGGTAGTACAGGAGGCAGACCTCGCCGCTTTCCCGATGGACCACGACCGCTCCGGCGGCGAGCTCGGGGACGATCGGGCGGTCCTCTCGGTACCGGCCTTTGGCCGAGGGCATGGCGGTCCGAGCGCTGGGAGCCTATCAAAGCTTGGCGGGGGTCTGAGCGGCCCCGCTGAACGCTTAAGGTCCAACCTGCCTCCGGCTCGCGATGCTCGCCCCCGGGGAGGAATACCACGACCTCGCCAGCCTGGTCCGGGCGAAGGCCCGGAAGAACGGGTCGAAGGTGGCCCTCCGATTCGAGGGCCGGGCCTTTACGTACGAGGAGCTGGACCGAGAGACGGACCGGGTGGCGAACGGCCTCGCGGCGTCGGGGATCGGGCCGGGCGACCGGGTCGCCGCGCTCCTGCTGAACACGCCTGAGTTCCCTCTCCTCTGGTTCGGCATCGCGAAGCGGGCGGCGGTGTTGGTCCCGTTGAACACGGGCCTCAAAGGGGAGATTCTCCGCTACGAACTCTCCGACTGTCAGCCCAAGGCGTTGGTCATTGACCAGCGACTGTGGGAGGCCTACGAACCGTTCCGAGCGTCGCTCGCCCTGGAAAGGGAATGGGTCGCTCTCGGAGCCGGTTCGGACAAGGGCCCCCCCGTCGCCGGCACGACACCTTTCTCTCAGCTCCTCTCAGACGACCCAGCCCCCCCGGTGCCGCCACCTCGACCCTTCGACCCCGCGGCGATCCTGTACACGAGCGGGACCACCGGGCCCCCGAAGGGAGCGATCATCCCGCACGAGAAGTTGCTTACCACGCCAAGGGAGATCGGGCTAAGGAGCCGCCTCGAGCCCGACTCGGTCCTCTTCACTGCCCTCCCGCTGTTCCACTGCAACGCGCAGGAGATGACGGCGCTGACCGCGCTCCTGAACGACCTCACTGCGGCGTTCGACGACCGGTTCCATGCCTCGACCTACTGGGAGGTCGCCGCCCGGTTCGGGGCGACTCACGTCTCGCTGCTGATCGCCATGATCAACATCCTGTTCAAGCAGCCCGAGCGGCCGACCGACCGGACGCACCAGGTCCGTACCGCCTTGACCGCCGGGACCACGCGGGCCGTCTGGCCGGAGTTTGAGCGTCGGTTCGGGGTCACGATCGTCGAGCTGTACGGGATGACCGAATGCGGGTGCACGACCCTGATGAACCCGCCGAACGCGATCCGGGTGGGGTCGGTCGGCCTCCCGCTCGGGTTCGTGGAGGCCGACGTCGTGGACGACGACGACCGCCCCGTAGCCGCGGGCGTCCGGGGCGAGCTGGTCGTGCGCCCTCGGGCGCCGTTCACGATGTTCTCGGGGTACTTTGGAAAGCCGGAGAAGACGATCGAAGCCTGGCGCAACCTCTGGTTCCACAC
>JASHYQ010000093.1 GCA_030042955.1 Thermoplasmata archaeon | reverse complement strand
ACACCCGGTGCGCCTAACGATTGGGCCGACCTAGTCCCTTCTGGGACAAATAGTGCAGACGGGTTCGCCCAGCGTGGTCGGTGAACTTCTCCGAGTCGATTCCGTCACCAAACACTTCGGGCCCGTGGAGGCACTCTCGAGCCTCACGGTGGAGCTCGCTCCCGGCACCATCGGTCTCGTAGGCCCGAACGGAGCCGGAAAGACCACGCTCCTTCGACTTCTGATGGGGCTGCTTAGGCCCGACTCGGGAACCCTCACGGTCCTCGGGCATGACACGCAACGCGAGCCGCTGCGGGTGCGCGAAGTGGTCGGGTACATGCCCGAGCACGATTGCCTGATGCCCGACCTGACCGGCATCGGGTTCGTCGCCTTCATGGCCCAGGTCAGCGGACTTCCCCGGGAAACCGCGATGAGCCGCGCCCACGACGTACTCGAGTTCGTGGGGCTCCAGGAACAACGGTATCGAAAAATCGGAGAGTACTCCGTGGGAATGCGACAGCGTGTGAAGCTGGCGCAAGCGATCGTCCACGACCCACCGCTGTGTTTCCTGGACGAGCCGACGGCGGGCCTCGACCCGAGAGGCCGCGAGGAGATGCTCGGGCTCATACGAACGCTTGCGAAGCTGGGCAACCACAGCTTCGTGCTTTCGACCCATCTGCTCCACGACGCCGAAGGTCTGTGCGACCAGGTGCTGCTGCTGAATGCTGGCCGGCAGCTTGCGTCGGGTCCCGTGGATCGACTGCTGGCCGGACACGACGAGGATACCGTCGTACGCATCAAGGGGGACCCGGCTCCGTTTGTCTCGGCGCTCTCGGCACGAGGGCTCACGCCGCGACTGAAGGAGAGCGACATCCACGTCACGCTCGTCGGCCGGGACGCTCGCCCCGTCTTCCAGGCGGCGTCCGAAACCGGGACACAGGTCCGGTATCTGGGTCGTTCGGTGAGCACAATCGAGGACCTGTTCCTGTCCCTGATGAACGAAGCGCCCGAGGGATTGGCGACGTGACGATCAGCGCTCCGCGCTACCAGTCGGTGTCGCACGCGCGTATAGGTCTAGGTCCCCGTACCCTCGCGATCGCACGAAGAGAGTTCGTTCACCGAGCGGGATCGGGTACGCTGGCCGCTCTGGCCCTCAGCTTCATCGCTGTGATCCTCATCGTGACCTTGACCGTCGAGTTTGCCTCATTAATCGGCTCTGTCACCACCGCGACCTACTATGCCCCGTACGAGTCTCCGGCCTGGCCGTTCCTCGTCCTAATCGTCGCGGCGACGGCCGGAGCCGGGAGCATCGCCGAGGACATCGGGAGCCGGTCCATCACGCTCTACCTCACGCGCCCGATCCGCCTCCTGGACTATCTAGCCGCTAAAGCGACGGCCTGTGGGGGCTGGATCGCCCTCGCCGCCATCGTCCCTGGGGTAATCGGCGTCACGATCACCGCGTTGCTGGAGCTCGCGTCGGCCGAGGTCGCGCTCTCTGCTCTCGGCGCCTTCGTGGCGACCGGCCTGTTGGCGACGGTGTTCTTTACCGGCCTTGCGCTCGCCCTATCCTCCCTCACGAGCCGGAGCCTGTACGCCGGGGCTGGGATCTTTGGGGTCGTCCTTTCTCTCTACATCGGCGTCGCGGTGGTCGCCGGCATCACCGGGAGCACCCTCGTCCGGTATGCGAGCCCGGTGACGGACGTCCTCAGCGTGGCCGCTGCCGCGTTCGGGGTCTCGGGTACTCCCCCGACCGACCCCGCCGTGTCGGCCGCTCTCCTCGGAGGCGCCGGCGTACTCCTCGCGGCGCTCGCCCTGTGGCGACTCTCTCGGGTCGAGGTGGTCACGGAATGACGGCCGTGGTAGCCGCCGAGGGTGTCACGAAGCGGTACGGAGAGGTCCTCGGGCTCAACGGCTTCACGGCTACCTTCGGTCCCGGGATCACGGGGCTCGTCGGACCCAACGGCGCCGGGAAATCCACTCTGTTCCGTCTTCTGGTCGGCCAGCTCCGTGCCGATTCGGGTAGCCTCGCGCTACTCGGCTATCCGGCATGGGGAGAGGGAGAGTTCCGGCGCCGGGTCGGCTATTGTCCCGAGCACTACGCGCTGTTCGACTGGATGACGGGCGAGGATTTCGTGACGACCCTCCTCCGGTTGGACGGATTCTCTCGCTCGGAGGCTCGCACTCGGGCGGCTCGGGCGATCGAAGAGGTCGGGCTGACCGAGGACCGTCTGCGTCGGTTGCGGACCTACAGCAAGGGAATGCGGCAGCGGATCAAGCTCGCCCAGAGTATCGCCCACGACCCCGAGCTCCTTCTACTCGATGAGCCGCTGAACGGAGTCGACCCCGTCGGACGGGTAGCGCTCAGCGCCCTCATGCACCAGCTGCAGGCCGGCGGTCGTCACCTGATCGTGAGCTCTCACGTCCTCTACGAGGTCGAGCGCCTCACCGACCGGATCGTCATGATTGCGAACGGTCGTGCAATCGCCCAGGGGGACCTCCACCAGATCCGAGACCTAATCGACACCCACCCGCACGTCATCGACCTGGAGACTCCCGACCCACGGGGGCTCGCCCGGTTCCTCGGGGCCTGGGAGCACGTCGTGGCGATCGAGTTCCCGGGGCCCGACCGCCTCCGCATCCAGTCTAGGTCGCCCGAGGAGTTCTACCGGGCCCTCCCTGGGTTGGTTGTCGCCGAACAACTCGACGTCCGAGCCGTCCACAGCGCGGACGACAACCTGGACGCGGTCTTCCGCTACCTGTCGGAGGGACACCCGTGACCGGAGAGCTGGCACGCTTGGCGACCGTGGCGTGGTGGTCGTTCCGCGGAAGTGCTAGGGGCCTCCGCATGCTGGGGCTCGCCGCGTTCGCCGCCGTGCCGAGCGTCATCGTCCTGGCGCTGGTCTCGGTACGTCCCGCCGCCGATGCCCTAGCGAACGCCGCTGAGGGGCTCTTCGGCTCCCTCACGATCCCCGTCGTGGGGATGCTGATCGTACTGGTGGTCTCCGTGGGCCAGTTCCGCAACGAAATCGACGCGGAGACCCTCGTCTACCTCTCGGACCGCTCGGTCTCCCGAGCGACCGTCGTGGTCGGGAAGTACTTGGGGGCGGTCGGTGTGTCCCTCGTTCTGGTCGTCCCCGCGGTCCTGCTTCCGCTCGGCCTCGCCGAGTTGGGTGGGGCCACTCCCTACTCAGCGCAGGTGCCCCTCGTGCTCATTCTGGCCGCGTTCCTCGCAGTCCTGGGGTATGCGGCATTCTTCCTGTTCCTCGGGTTGGTGAGCCGGTCGGCCCTCATCATCGGCTTACTGTACGGTTTCCTCTGGGAGGAACTCCTCCCTCTTCTTCCGGGCGAAGTGCCTCACCTCACCTTGGTCTACTACCTCCGGAGTTTCCTATCGGGGGAATTCGCCACCGGACCGCTGGGAGGATACCCGTCGGCCGTGCCAATCCCTATCGCCGTCGCGGCTCTTCTGGCCGTACCCGCGGTCTTTTTGATTCTCGCCTCGGGCGCGTTCTCCCTCCTCGAGACCGCGCCCGAGCGAGAGTCTGCCTGACTGGAACTCAGGGCCCCGGCTCGCCGACCCGAAGGTGCACCAACCCTTGGTAGCTAGACGTGCGCTCGCCTCTCCGAGGAAGGTTGTCCTTCGAGGCGTCTTAGGGCCATTTCGCTGACGAGCGGCCCGTCGGTGGGGTCGCGGGGCCACCACCGCCCGACGGGTTGGGGGGTCGTCAAATGGAGTTGACGAAACGACCGAGCCTCGCCACGCCATCCCATCGCGGGGCAAAGGGAGGGCTATGGAGCGGATAGAGAAGACGCCCACGGCGAGGACCGCGGCATACGACCTGTATTTGAAGGGTCGTCGGTCCGACTGGAAGGGAACGCGCGAGACCTACGAAGAGGCGATGCGGCACTACGAGGAGGCGATCAAGAAGGATCCGACCTTCGCTCTCCCGTACTCGGCGGCGGGGAACCTCTATGTGGTAATGGGAGGCTCGCACCGTCCGTTCAAGGAGATCTACCCGAAAGCGAAGGAGCTGATCACGAAGGCGCTCGAGCTCGACCCGAAGTCGTCGGACGCGCACTTGGCTCGCGCTAACTTCGCGATGCAGTGCGACCTCGACTGGAAGAAGGCCGAGAGCGAGTACCAGCACGCGATCCAGCTCAACCCGGGCAACGTCGAGGCGCACGCGTGGTACGGGATTCTCCTCGACATGCTCCAGCGGTTCGATGAGGCCAAGACGGAGTACCGCGAGGTGCTTCGGCTCAACCCGCTCTTCACGCCGGGGTGGAACTTCCTGGCGCTGTCGGAGTACTACTCGGGGGATCTTCTCGCGGGTATGAAGATCTCTGAGTATCTGGTGACGCAGGAGCCGGTCTCCTTCATGACCCGACTGCAGCTGGCCTACGGCTTCGCCCTCGAGGGACGAGTCCCGGACGCCATCAAGGAGCTCGAGGCCCTGCCGGTGCCACTGGAGCTGACGAGGCGGGTCGGACGTGCGACCGTCTATGCGATCGCGGGTAAGCCCGACGAGGCGAAGCTCCTCCTCAAGGAACTGGAGGAGCGCCGGAAGACCGAGTTCGTCGCCGGGCAGGACCTCGCGGACCTGTACGCAGTCCTCGGCCAGAAGGAGAAGGCGCTCGACCTCCTCGAACACGAGTTCCGGGAGGGCGACAAGTGCTTCTGGCTCCACTACCAGCAGCCGCCGTTCATTCCGCTGCGGGGGGAGCCCCGCTTCGTCTCGCTGCTGAGGGGGTACAAGCTTCCGAAGCTCGAGGAGAAGGTTCCCTTCGTGCCGCACGCGATGGAAGGGGCGAAGCAGCCGATGGGGGTACCGACCTAAAGGACGAGACACGCGAACCCCGGGGGGGCCGCGTCCCTTGGTGTGCAGGCTTGCGCCTGCACCCTCGAGGAAGGCGGCGTCCCCCCGGGGCGTTTTCGGGACCCTTTCTCTAGCGGACCGCTCGTCGGGAAAATGGCGCGAAACCGCCTGGGGGGACAGTTTTGCTCGGAGAAGCGCACGCAGGTCTGGACACGCAACGACCTTGCCCCCTCGGGGATCAGATGGGAGTGGTCGAGTTTGGGCATGCTGCGCCTCAGGACCTCCACCGTCCCGTCCTTGTGCTCGAAGAGCGCGGTGCCCGATTGGAGGGGGCCCCTCGGGACATTTTCCCCGCAAGAGGCGATCGACCCACTACGTTTCTGGGCTGCGCCGGCGATCCTCCTGAAGGAAGCTAGGGGCGAAGCCGGGGCGGTCCGCCCACGGTCTTATACCCCGGAATGTCGCCTATGATTCCTAGTGGCCCC